>JAGQJJ010001283.1 GCA_020430675.1 Myxococcales bacterium | reverse complement strand
TGGCGATGACGGTCGAGGCCCAGCGCGAGTTCGAGGGCATCGAGCGCGAGCTTCTGGTGCGCGGGGCCGACGGCGCGCCCGAGTTGAGGGCGCTCACGCGCGACGAAGCGACGCTTTGGCATGACCGCCTCGCCGGGTGCGCGGCGCGGTTCCGGCAGGCGGTCGACGCCTGGCCGGGCAACGGACACGCGCGCGCCGGCTGGTTCGATGCGCTGTGCCTGCAGATTCGTTTTGCCCTCGACCGCGGCGATCTGACGCTGGCCGAGGCCCAGGTGCGCCGCCTCAACGCGGTGCCCGGCGAGGGCACCGACGAGACGTTTGCCGAGGCGGTGCACGCCACCGGCCGCAACCTGCACCTGGCCATCGCCGCCGAGCGCAAGCGCCAGGCGGAAGCCACGCGGCGCACACGCAGCCTGCGCCGCTCGGCGATCGCGCTGGCGGTGCTGGCCGCGTCGGCCATCGCGTTCGGGTTTGTGAACCTCAACGCCAAGCGTGAGCTGGCGCTGGAGAGCCAGGCGCTGATGTTCCGTACCGCCGTGCGTGGGCGGGCCGAGATGATCGGGCAGTTCATCCTGGAGGTGGAGCGCATCGCCGATCAGTACCGGCGCGAGGCGGTCTGGCTGATGTCAGCGCAAGAGGGCGACCTGTCCCCTGCCCCGCACACGCCGGCGGGCCGCGAGGGGTTCTATCTCGACGCCGATTTTTACGATGAATCGCTGCGCCCGCCCGAGCTGGAGGCCATCGACGGCCACCCGGTGCCGGTCTCGCTGCGCTACCCGACGGTGGTGCGCGCGCCGTGGGTCGAAGGCATCGCCCTGCAGGCCGCCGCCGACGCCGACGCCAGCCGGCTTTCGCGCCTGGGCCATCTGTTCGGCCAGGTGCACCGCGCATGGGGTCGCGACCTGAAGTGGTCGCTCGCCGGCACCGCCACCGGCTTGCTGATCGGCTTCCCCGGTTACGGCCGCTATGCCGACAAGCCGACCTATGACCCGACGAAGCGCCCCTGGTACAAAGCGGCGATCGACGCGG
>JAGQJJ010001282.1 GCA_020430675.1 Myxococcales bacterium | reverse complement strand
CGCGTCCGGGTCCTCGGGCTTCGGCGGCAGCATGCTCGGATCCTGCACCGGCGGCGCGGCTTCATCGGGCGGCGGCGCGGCCTCGGGCGGTGCGGGCGGCAGGCTGGGCGTACCCGGATCGGGCGCCGGACTGGGACCATCAAGCGACGGTGAGACCTGAAAGGCACACCACCCGCCCAGGTCGTCGGGCGCCTCCATGCAGGCCCGCCCATCGCAATCGAAGGCCGTCGCGCAGGGCGTGATGCAGACCGCGGCCATGCAGTCGAGACCGGGCGCGCAGGCCAGCGCATTGGCGCACGAAGCGCCCTCGGGCGCGCCGCCATCGACCGCATCGACGCTGGCGCAGCCGACGGTGAGCACGATCGAGAAGGCCAGGATGAATCGCATCGTCTCCTCCGAAGGTGAGACGTGTTGGTCGCACACGCCTCCACCGCCCGGAGGAAACTGCAAAGGCCAGGCCACACCGCCCCATCGCCGCCCGCGCGCCGTTCCAGATGGGCCGGATCAATCCCGCCGTGTCGAGTATCATCAATGTTCGACTTGTGGGGGGATCCGCTCGATGGCTCGCTCTCTTCTACCGTTTTGCCTCGTCTTTTGCGCTGCGCTGACGGCGGCCTGTGACGATGGGGACTCGATCCCGACCACCGACGCCGCGATCACCGATCAGGGCCGCGTCGACGCCGGGCCGACCGACGTGGGCATCGATGGACGCACCGGGCCGGACGCCGCGCCGCCGATCGACGCGGCACCACCGGTCGATGCGGCGCCGCCGGTCGATGGTGCCCCGCCCGACGACGCCGCGCCGCCGGTCGATGGTACCCCGCCGGTTGATGGCGGACCGCCGGTCGACGCCGCGCCGCCGGTTGATGGCGAGCCGCCGATCGACGCCGCGCCGCCGGTCGACGCGGCCCCCCCGGTCGATGCCGCGCCACCGATGGACGCGGGCGTCGACGCGGTCGTGGACGCCGAGGTTGATGCCATCGTCGACGCCGAGGTCGACGCCGTGGTCGACGCGGTCGTGGACACCGAGAT
>JAGQJJ010001281.1 GCA_020430675.1 Myxococcales bacterium | reverse complement strand
GCCGGTCGACCGCGACGGTGACGGCGTGCCCGACCGCGACGATGGGTGCCCCGACGCGCCCGACCCCGATCAGGCCGACGCCGACCGCGATGGGGTGGGCGATGTGTGCGACAACTGCCCCGCGGCCGCCAACGCCGATCAGCGCGACACCGATGGCGATGGGGTGGGCGATGCCTGCCTCGACCCGGCGCAGGCTGACCGCGATGGCGATGGCATCGGCGATGCGTTCGACCGGTGCCCCGATGTGCCCGATCCGATGCAGGTCGATGTGGACGGCGACGGGGTCGGCGATGTCTGCGACAACTGCCCGGCCGCGGCCAATGCGCAGCAGGCCGACGCCGACGGCGATGGCATCGGTGACGTCTGCGAAGAGGGCGCCGACGGTCGCCCGCTCGACAGCGATGGCGATGGCATCCCCGACGTGCTCGATCCCTGCCCGTTGATCCCGGCGCCGCCGGGCGGGCATGTCGACACCGACGGCGATGGCTGGGGTGACCTGTGCGACAACTGCCCCGCGGTGGCCAACGCCGACCAGCGCGACGGCGACGGCGATCGCGTCGGCGACGCCTGCTCGGGCGGCGCGCCCGGCGACGCGGATGAAGACGGCGTGGCCGACAACCGCGACAACTGCCCGATGCTGGCCAACCCCGATCAGGCCGACCAGGACGGCGACCGTGTCGGCGATGCCTGCGACCTGTGTCCGGCGGTGGCCGACGCGGCGCAGCGCGACGCCGACGGCGACGGCATCGGCGCCGCCTGCGATCCCGACGCAGCGCCGCTCGACACCGACGGCGACGGCGTGTCCGATTCGCGCGACCGCTGCCAGTCGGTTGTCAACCCAGACCATGCACACGGCGCCTGCGATCGCGTCGGCGACGTCTGCGACAACTGCCCGGCGCGCTGGAACGCGAGCCAGGCCGATGCCGACCCGGACGGCACCGGCGACGCCTGCAGCGCGGTGCCGGTCGACCGCGACGGTGACGGCGTGCCCGACCGCGACGATGGGTGCCCCGACGCGCCCGACCCCGATCAGGCCG
>JAGQJJ010001280.1 GCA_020430675.1 Myxococcales bacterium | reverse complement strand
GCCTACGAACCGCAGACTTGCAACGGCGGCGACTTCGACGCCGACCCCCAGACCCCCGGCGTGCAAGACGCCGTGCTGCCCACCGGCGCCGCCGCGCAATGCGAGTACGCGGGCGTCTTCGACCTGTCGGGCAACCTCAAGGAATGGACCGATGACCCGCGCGACGGCCTCGTCGCGGTCCGCGGCGGCGGCTACGAGACCAACCTGCCGCCCGGTCTGACCTGCGACCAGATCGACGACCTGAAGGATCCGGGCCTGCGCCACCCCGCGGTCGGGTTCCGCTGCTGCCGCTGACTGGACAGTCACACACCCACCGTGCGGGGCAGCACCGCACTTCACCGGAGCACCCATGCGCCAGGCGCCCCGCAGACCCGGGTTCTGCGGCGCTGGCCCGCCCCGTGCACCAGGGACGCCGCGAACAGAGGGGAGGCGTCCCATGGCCCACCGCATCGTCATCCTGTCCACGCTCCTGGCGCTCACCACCGCCGCCGCCGCCGCGCCCGTCGAGGGCGTCGTCGTGCGGGTCGACCCCGGTGAGGTCATCGTCGACCTGGGCCGCGCGAGCGGCCTGACCGCCGACAAACCGATACAGCTCTACCGTCGCCTGGTGGTCACGCACCCCATCACCGGGCAGAAGCTGGAAGACCGCTTCCCCATCGGCAGCGCGCCCGCCGCCGAGGTGGGCGACCTGCTGACCATCGTGCGCGACGTCACCGGCCTCGAACGCCCACCCGAGGTCGGCGACTTCGTGGTCTTCGAGTCGGTGCGCCCGCCAACGACCGGCGCGCCGTCGACGCCCACGCCCACGCCGGGACGCAGACCCGACGAAGAGGCGCTCAACGCGATCTACCTGCGCAGCCTCGGCGAGCCCCTCTCCACCCGCATCGAGCTCTTCGAAAGCTTCAACAAAGCGTTCCCCACCAGCCCCTTCGTCGACCCGGTCGGCGTTGAGCTGAACACCCTGCGCGCCCTGCGCAATGACCTGCGCGGCAGCAGCGGCGCCCCGAAGCCACCGCCCAGACCCGCCGAGCTCACCGTGCG
>JAGQJJ010001279.1 GCA_020430675.1 Myxococcales bacterium | reverse complement strand
CCTCGCCCGCCAGCCAGCGGCGCAGCTCGGCGGCGGCTTCGGCGGGCGTATCGGCGATGACCGCGAGCCGGTGGGCGTGCGCGTCGCGATGAAAGCAGGCGGTGCGCGCAAACGAGACGAGCGGCGCCGTCGCGTGCGTCAGCGCCTCGGCGGTGGCCTCCACCTGGGCTCGCAAGCCGGCAGCGGTGCGGCCGCTGATGGGCAGCACACAACGCCGCGATGCCTCGGCGGCCGCTTCAACCACCGGCGGCGCTTCGAGCACGACGTGCACGTTGGTGCCACTGAAACCAAACGAGCTGACCCCGGCGACGCGGCGCTCGGGCCATGGCGCGGGCGCGGTCACCACCGACACCGGCAGCGCCGGCCAGTCGATGTTCGGGTTGGGCCGCGCGAAGTGGATGCTGGGCGGCAGCAGGCCATGGCGCAGCGCGAGCGCGGCCTTCAGCAGCGAGGCGATGCCCGCGCTGCCCTCCAGATGGCCGATGTTCGGCTTGACCGACCCGATGCGAATCGGCGCGCTCGCCGGTCGCTCGGCGCCCAGCGCGGCGGCCAGGGCCTGCACCTCGATCGGATCGCCGAGCGGCGTGCCGGTGCCGTGGGCCTCGACGTAGCCCACCTCGGCCGGCGCCACGCCCGCATCGGCCAGCGCGGCGGTGATGACCCGCGTCTGCGCCGGCCCGTTGGGCGCCAGCAGGCCGTTCGAGCGGCCATCCTGGTTGATCGCCGAGCCACGGATGACCGCGACGATGTCATCGCCCGCCGCGCGCGCGTCGCTCAGCCGCTTGAGCACCATCACCGCGACGCCCTCGCCGCGCACGTAGCCGTTGGCCGCGGCGTCGAACGCGCTGCACCGGCCATCGGGCGACAGGGCGCCCATCTTGCTGAAGTAGACGAACATGCGCGGCGAGAGCAGCAGGTTCGAGCCGGCGGCCAGGGCCGCATCGCACTCGCCGCGGCGCAGGCTCTGCACGGCGAGGTGGGTTGCGACCAGCGACGAGGAGCACGCCGTGTCGACGGCAAACGTCGGCCCCTGCAGGCCCAGCGC
>JAGQJJ010001278.1 GCA_020430675.1 Myxococcales bacterium | reverse complement strand
CGATCCAGTCGACCTGCAAGCCTTTCAATTACTGCTTTGCGCTGCACGAGCGGGAAGAGGATCCCAACCGCGATCCGTCCGAGGTGCACCGCTATATCGGCATGGAGCCCTCGGGCCGCGCCTACAACGCGCGGGTGCTCATGGAGGACGGCTCGAACCGGCCCCATAACCCGATGATCAACGCGGGCGCGATCATGTCGACGGCGCTCATCCAAAGCGACCGGCCGGGGCATCTGCGGCTCAAGCATGTGCGCGAGATGTGGAGCCGCCTCACCGGCGGCTCGCGGCCCCGCTTCGATGCGTGGATGCAGAAAGAGGAGCACCGCACCGGCGACAACAACCGCGCGCTTGGCTACATGATGAAAGCCGCGCGCATCCTGCCGCATGGCATCGACGCGACCGACCACCAGCTGCTCGACGCGCTGGAGCTGTACTTCAGCACCTGCTCGCTGGCGATGAACTCGGTCGAGATGGCCACGGCCGCGGCGACCCTGGCGAGCGGCGGTGTCTGTCCCAAGACCCAGAAGCGGGAGCTTTCGCAGACCACGGTGCGCAACTGCCTGTCGCTGATGCAGATGTGCGGCATGTACGACGGCAGCGGCGAGTTCTGCTTCCGCATCGGGCTGCCGGCCAAGAGCGGCGTCGGCGGGGGCCTGCTGCTGGTGGTGCCCGGCCTGATGGGCATCTGCATCTGGTCACCCCGCCTCGACGCCAACGGCAACAGCGTGCGCGGCCTGCGCGTGGCTGAGATGCTGGTCGACAGCTACCGCCTGCACCTCTACGACGGGGTGACCTCGGGCGGCGAGCGCGTCGATCCGCGGCTGCCCATCGCGCGGTGGCGGGCCTCGTTGACCTCCGAGGCGCTGTGGGCGGCGGGCAAGGGCGATGTGCGCACGCTCAGCCGCCTCTTCGACGAGCATATGGACTTGCAGCAGGGCGACTATGACAAGCGCTCGCCGATGCACCTCGCCGCCGCCGAAGGCCACGTCGAGGCGCTGCGCTTCCTGCTCAAGCATGGCATCGACCCCAACCACCCCGATCGGTGGGGCGGGCTGCCG
>JAGQJJ010001277.1 GCA_020430675.1 Myxococcales bacterium | reverse complement strand
TGCTCGGCGAGGTGCTGGCGCTCAGCCCCTACGGCCTGGTCGACACGCTGCGCATGCTGCGCGCGCTCGAGATTACGGGTTGCCTGGAGTTCGGCCGCGCGGTGAGCGGCAATACGTTCGCGGCTTCCGTGCGCACGACGCCGTCGCTGCACACCCTCGACTCGGACGAAGCGCCTGCGGTGCGTTTGCGGCGCGTCACCGGCGAGCAGGAGCGCGTGCGCCGGGTGCGCACCAGCGACACCTCGATCGACGCCACGCTCGACCGCTCGGTCGATGGCTCGATCAGCGGCGAAGAGACGCCCGAACGCTCGACCGATCGCGGCCGGCGAAGGCGCTCGCGGCCGCGGCCCCGCGAGACCGGGCCCGATCTCATCAAGGCCGAGACCAACTTCAGCAAAGGCAAACGCAGCCTCGACGCTGAGGAGATCGAGCAGGCGATCGCTCATTTTCAACTCGCGTGCCGGCAGGATCCGCACCAACCGCTGTTCCGCATGTATCTGGCGTGGGCCCAGTACCAGGGGGCGCCGCCCAATGACCGCAAGGCTCGGTTTGAGGCGCAGGAGCAGCTCAAGGCGGCGTTGGAGGCCGACGGGGGTCAGGACGAAGGCTTTGTGCTGCTCGGCAATGTCTTTCGGACCCAGGGCAATGCCGAGGGCGCGCTGAAGAACTATCGCCGGGCGCTGGAGCTGAACCGGCGCAACGCGGCGGCCCGCGCCGCCGTGCGCGAGCTTGAAGGCACCGAAGAGAAGAAGGAGCGCGACAACCCCGGGCTGTTCAAGTTCTTCCGCCGCTGACGTCCTTGTCGATGCGCAGGCGGAAGACGCGCTTGCCGTCCTCATCGGGCAGTCGGGCGAAGCGGGCCACGCGCAGGTGCAAGTCGAAGAAGCGGCCGCCGCTGGCGGTGCGCAGCTTGATCTTCGAGTCGGCGGCCTCGCGCACGACGCGGCAGCGACCGAAGCGGGGGTGCACCACCAGGTCGCCCACGCGCAGCTCGGCGGTGACGTCGACGGCGAAGCCCAGATCGGAGGGGCTGGGGGGCTCGCCTGCGGGTGTCGCGCGCGGGGCGGCCTGACTCGCGG
>JAGQJJ010001276.1 GCA_020430675.1 Myxococcales bacterium | reverse complement strand
CGTGCGCGGCTCGCAGGCGTCGATGGCGAGCCCGAGCGCGGCGCAGAGATCGGCGAGCGTGAGGCGGGCCAGGGCGTCTGCGGGGTTGGCGGTGGCTTCGGGGATGAGGTCGCGCATGTTGTTTCCTCCGGCCTCAGCGCAGCGCCGCGAGGCGGGCGGCGACCGCCTTGGCCTGCTGGGCAGCGGCGATCAGGTCGTCGAGGTGCGTTTCGTCGCAGAGGCTCTTGGCCATCGCGGTGCCCATGATGCGCGAGGAAGGCACCTCGTCGGGCAGCTGGCCCGCGCTGTCTTGGATGCGGGCGAGCAGGCTGTTGAGCTGGGCGGCGAGGTGGGTCAGTTCGGTTTGGGTCTGGCGAGTCATCGGGGTGTCTCCGTCGCGTTGTGTGATTCGACACATCGCTCTATCGGGCGCGCACATCCAGGTCTTTTCGATGAAAGATTCAGCACTTCGATGATGTCGCGTGCCATGCGCTGCGCCTCCTCGTCGTAGCCTTCGCGGGGCCGGGCGAGCACCGCGTCGAGGTCGCAGGCAAGCACCCCGCTGCCGCCGTCGAGCGCGAGCGCCACCAGGGCGCGCAGGGCGGCGTCGGGCGGGCCGGCGGCGTCGGGCGCGATGCCTCGGTCGGCGTTGACGCGCGCGGCGGCTGCGGGCCACGAGGCGCGCGTGGCGCGGCGGGTGTCATCGACCTCGCACAGCCACTCGATGAGATCGACGCCGCCAAACCCCGCCGCGGCGCGCACGGCGCGGGCGAAGGCCGGGTCGGCGGTGGGTACACGGATGCCTTCGGACATCGGGCGTTCCTCCTGCTGCCAGTGGGCAGGCGCAGGAGGGCGTGGCCCCGATCGGAAGGCAAGGCAATTGGCGGAAGACGAGTCCGAATCGCTGCACGCAGGCTCAGGCGGGGGGCACGACGCGCAGGTGCCCGCATGGCATCCGGCGTGCCTCGTCGCGCTGCCCGCGCAGCAGGACGCCGAAGACATCGAGCAGCTGCGGGGTCTCGATCCACCAGAAGAGGCGGGTGATGCCCCCGCCGGTCAGCAGGCCGATTCGGCGCTGGCGCTGGTCGGTCGGGGTGACGCG
>JAGQJJ010001275.1 GCA_020430675.1 Myxococcales bacterium | reverse complement strand
CCCCGCGCGCCGCCGACACGGTGAGCGCACTCTCGATCGCGGTCACCAGATCGGCGATGCCAAAGGGCTTCTGCAGAAAGCTGTCGATGCCCAGCTCGGCCCGCACGTTCTCGATGCCCCGCCGCCGCGCCTGCCGCGCGGTGCCCATCAAGATCAACGCCACATCGAGGTGGGTGTCGCGCACCTGACGGCAAAGATCGGCCCCGGGGCCGTCGGCGAGCACCAGATCCACCAGGATCACATCGGGTCGTTCAGCGAGGAAAAGGCGCAAGCCATTATCGGCGTCGTGCGTGCCGGTGACCTCATAGCCACGCGCCTTGAGGAAGCGCGTCAACAGCTCGCGGATCTTCTGATCTTGCTCCAGGATCAGAATACGACGACCGCTCATGTGCTCTCCGGGGCGCCGGTCACCAGAGTGGTTTCCCTCGTGCACAGGCCGTCGAACAAGTTAACCTAGCGACCGGTTCGACGAAAGCCACGTCAGACGCGCTGACTCCGAGAGCGAGGGGCCCCATGAACGACCAGGAACTTTGGGCGAGCAAAGTGGTGGAGCAAGGCCGGCGGATCGCCCATCTGCTGCGCATCGACGCCGAGGCCTTTGTCGAGCGCACCGTGCGCGAGCGCTTCATCGCCATCCCGACCTTGGCCGACACGATGGATGACGACGCGCTGGCCGAGCTGAAGCAGCGCACGCGCGCGACGAGCGTCGAGATCGGCGAAGCGATCGCTTCGGCGCTCGATCGCGAGGCCGTGTGGCTGACCGCCGAAGCCAGCGAGCCAACCACCCCCGTGCGCTCGGTGCCCGCGGTCGACGCGGCGTTGACCGATGTGGAGGCCTCGGTCAAGCGCCTGCTCGACGCCGAAGGCCTCGGCGATGACGAGCCGGTGGCCTATCGCCTGCCGGTGCGCTTCATCGACGGCGACAACCTGGTCACGCTGACCCGCAACTTCTGGAAGAACGTCGCCCGCTATCAAGCGGCGCTGCACGCGGCCGCCGAGCAGGACGCCAGCCGCGGCGCCGATACCCGCCGTCGCCGGTGGGACGACGCCTGATCAGGGCGCGGGCGCCCGCGGTTCGGGCCC
>JAGQJJ010001274.1 GCA_020430675.1 Myxococcales bacterium | reverse complement strand
TCTTGCCGGTCTGGCGGTCGCCGATGATCAGCTCGCGCTGGCCACGGCCGATCGGCACCATCGAGTCGATGGCCTTCAGGCCGGTCTGCAGCGGCTCGTTGACCGACTGGCGGGGCATGATGCCCGGGGCCTTGATCTCAACCTTGCGGCGATGCGGCGTCTCGATCGGGCCCAGGCCGTCGATCGGCTCACCGAGCGCGTTGACCACGCGGCCGAGCAGCGCTTCGCCGACCGGCACGTCGACGATGCGGCCGGTGCGCTTGACCTCGTCGCCTTCCTTGATCAGGTTGGCTTCGCCGAGCAGCGCCACGCCGACGTTGTCCTCTTCGAGGTTGAGGATCATGCCGAAAACTTCGTGGGGGAACTCGACCAGCTCGCCCGCCATGGCCTGCTCCAGACCATAGATGCGCGCGATGCCGTCACCCGCCGAGAGCACCGTGCCGGTCTCGCTGACTTCGACTTGCTTGTCGTAGTCCTCGATCTGCTTCCGGATGATCCGGCTGATCTCCTCGACCCTGATGTCCATCCGTCCTCTCCATCGGCCCTGCGCTGATGCGGGGCCATCCATGTTTCTCAGGGGGAGCGCGCCGGCCTCGGCCGGTCGCTCCCGCGATGCGGGCGTCGCCTCGGCTAGCGGGCGGCCTTGAGCTCGGAGCGCAGGCGCGCGAGCTGCGACCGGATGCTCCCGTCGTGCGTGCGATCGCCAATTCGGGTGATCATGCCGCCGATGATGGCGGGGTCTTCTTCCTGCTCGACGATGACCTCACGCCCCGTGGAGCGCTGGAGCACGGTGCGCAGGCGCGCGACGTCGGGCTCGCTGAGCGTCCGGGCGACCGTGACCCGCGCGCGCACCCGGCCCGAGTGGGCGTCGGCGAGGCCGTGGTAGGCCTCGACGATCTCGGGCAGCAGGGCGATGCGGCTGCGATCGACCAGCAAAAACAGGAAGTTGCGACAGACCGGGCTGACCATGACCCGCAGCAGCAGGTCGGCCAGGACGCGCTTGCGCGTGTCGGCGTCGAACTTGGGGCTGCGGAAGAGCTCCAGCAGGTCGGGCGCCTTGAAGAGCCCGCCGACGCGATCAAGCTCGCG
>JAGQJJ010000126.1 GCA_020430675.1 Myxococcales bacterium | reverse complement strand
CTTCAAGGGCACGCTGCTGCAAGCGGTCGACAACCTGCGCAGCCGCGAGCGCTCGAACGTGGGCGACCGACCGGGCGCCGGTCCGGCCAGCGAAGAGAGCGACGACGTCGGCGATGAAGACGCGGTCGACGTCGAGGTGCAGCCGGTCGCCGGCCGCCCGCCGTCGAAGGCGCCCGGGGGCTTTGTGATCCCCGAACTGCAGGTCGGCGGCGGCGCGGATGACGACGGCACCGTGCAGCGCTGGTTGATGGACAAAGATGGCGTCGACTACGGCCCGTTCACGAGCAAGCAGATCGTCGAGAAGCTTTTCAAAGAGGAGATCAGCGCCGAGACGGTGATCTTCGACATCGAGACCGATCGGCGGCAGTCGCTCTCGGAGTTCGGCGTCTTCGAAGACGCGCTGCTGGCGTGGATCCACGAGAAGGACAAGCGCGAGAAGCATCGCGCCGAAGAGGCTGAAGCCGCGGCCGGGCGCCGCCGGCTGATGGTGCTGCTCGGCGTGATCGTCGCGGTGGTGGTTGTCGTCGGTGGCAGCCTTGGCGGGTGGTTCCTCTACCAATCGAGCCTGCCCACCCCGGTCAAGGCCCACCTCGCTTCGTTGGTGACGCCCATGCGCGGCGGATTGCCGGTCGTCAATCTGCCCGAAGAGCTGCCCGAGACGGTCGCCGAGATTCGCGCGCGTCGCCAGAAGGAGGCCGCCGAGCGCATGGCCCGCGCCAGCGCCGCCGAGCGCGCCCGGCTGATGGAAGAGGAGCGCCTCGCCGCGCAGACCGAGATGGTCGACGTGGGTGCGGCCAATACCGGCGGCGGTGGCCCCTTCGACCGCGGCGCCTTCGACCGCGTGGTGGCCTCGCGGCAGGCGCAGATGGTCAAGTGCCTGCAAGATGAAGTGCGCCGCGATCCGGGCCTGAAGTCGCTCGAAGTGCAGATCACGGTCATCCCGCGCGGCGATCTGGTCGCGGTGAAGATGCCAGCGGGCAGCCCGCGCGGGCAGGCCTGCGTGCGTTCGGCGCTGCGCGGCCTCAAGGTGCCGCCATTCCAGGGCACGAACTACAAGATCAAGCTGCCGTACCAGTTCCAGTGATGTCTCGCGCGCCACGCGGCGCGCCCGTCCCCCCGCGAAGGTCGTGATGCCGCGTCTGCCTTGGAACGCCCCCCGTCGGTCTGGTCAACGATCATCGTTGGCCGGGCCGGCAAACCCGGTCCGCATTTTGGGGCTGGGCGTAGTCGTTGTCGGTCTCGCGCTCGGTTGCACCGACTCGGGCTCGTCCGCTGGCGCCGACGCGGGTGCGGGCGGCGTCGGGGGTGGGGCAGGGGGCGCGGGCGGCATGGGCGGACAGGGGGGCGAAGGCGGCCAGGGCGGCCAAGGGGGGTCTGGCGGCGGACCCGCGACTTGCGCTGACGATGCCGCCTGCCCGCCCGGAACACGTTGCGATGTGGTCGCGGCCGTCTGTCGTGCCGCCTGCGCCGATGACGTCGACTGCGGGTCGACCGCGCGCTGTACGGAGGCCGGCTTCTGTGTCGATCTGACGCCGTGCGAGGACGCGACCGATTGCCCCGGGGGCCAGGCCTGCGATTGCCACCACGTTTGTCGACCCGCGGGCCGGGAGTGCACCCGCGATCTGCAATGCGCGACAACCGACTTCTGCGACGCCTGCCTCGGCGCCTGCCGGGCCCGCGCCCCCCAATGCGGACGCTGCGATGAGGACAACGGCTGCGATCCGCGCTCGACTTGCCATCCGGTCGGCCCCGAGGGCCTGGGCCACTGCTTGCGGCGCTGCCAGGGAAGCTGCGACGTGCTCGGGCCTGGCTACGAGTGCGCCGATATCGGCGGTGGCACCACCGCCTGCGTGCCGCAAAGCCGCCAATGCGACGCGGTCGTCGAGTGCGAGGGCGACGCCGATTGCCCGGCCGGCCGCTTCTGCAATGACCGGCAGGTCTGCCAGCCCGGCTGCACCGACGACCGCGAATGCGCCAACGGACTCATCTGCCAGGGCTTGCGCTGTGCGATGCCCTGCGCCGGCGACGGCGACTGCCCCGGTGGCGCGGTCTGCGAAAAGGATGGCCGCTGCCGCGTGCCCGGCGGGTGCGTCACCAGCGCCGACTGTCCCGAGCCGCAGACCTATTGCGACCGGGCGACCAACCAATGCGCGCCCGGCTGCGAGACCGACGATGACTGCTTCGCCGCCGATCTGGCCTGCGTCGGGCACGGTTGCGTCCGGCGCGGGTGCGCACGCAGCGATCAATGCGGTTTTGGCGAAGTCTGCAACCTGGCCACCGCCGAATGCGTCATGGCCGAAGGGCGCCACTGCGAAGCCGGTTGCGACCCGATGGACATGATGAGCTGCGGCGGCGAGGGGCGGATGTGCCTCTCGTTCCAGGACGAAGACATGATGCCGCTGGGCGACTATTGCCTCGAACCGTGTCAGATGCCGCCCAACGAATGCCCGCAGGGCTTCGAGTGCATCGAGCTGATGGACCAGGATGGCATGCCGACCGGAGACCGCCTCTGTTTCCGGCGCTGCTGGCTCGACCCCTTCCGTTGAGAGTGGAACATGAACGCTGATCTGCTGCGGGCGATGCTTTCGGCCCGCGATGAGTTCAAAGCCGAGGGTGATGACTTCGTGCTCGCCGAGCAGGCCAACGCCGCGCTGTTGTTGCTCGCCGCGAGCGGTGGCCCTGCGCCGCTCAACCGCCTGCGCGCCGTGCGGCTCTACAAGGACTTTCTCGTCGCCGAGACCGACGAAGACGCCTACTCGCTGCCCTACAGCGCGGTCGTCGGCGTCAAGACCACCGTCAAGGGCGAGCGCACCGCGACCCGCACCGGATTTCGTCCGTGAAGCGCATTCTGGTGGCCGCGGGGCTCATCCGCGGGGCGCCGGACACCGCGGACGCGGACCGCTACCTCATCAGCCGCCGACCGGCGGGCACCCATCTGGCCGATTGGTGGGAGTTTCCTGGCGGCAAGCTCGAATCGGGCGAAGCGCCCGCAGAGGCGCTGGTGCGCGAGCTGCGCGAGGAGCTGGGCGTCGAGGTCGAGGTGGGCGACGTGTTTGCCGTCGGCCACCACGCCTACCCCGAGCGCGAGGTGGTGCTGCTGGTCTACGACGCGCGCATCATCGGCGGCGAGCCCACCTGCCGTGAGGTCGCCGAGTTCCGCTGGGTGACCGCGGCCGAGCTGATCGCGCTCGAGCTGCCGCCGGCCGATCGCCCGGTGATCGACCGCCTGCGACGGGAGCGCGTGGCATGATCCGCGCCGCGACCGCCGACGAGATGCAGGGCCTCGGCGAAGTGCTGGGCCGCCACGCGCCAACCGGCGCCGTGCTCGCCGCCGAAGGCACGCTCGGCGCGGGCAAGACCACGCTGGCGCAGGGCCTGGCCCGCGGCCTCGCGGTGCCCGACGAGCACTACGTCAACAGCCCCACGTTTGCCATCCTGCAAATCCACCCCGGCCGCGTGCCTTTCTACCACCTCGACCTGTACCGCATCGCCGACCCGGATGAGGCGCTGGGTTTGGGGCTGGAAGAGGTGATCGGCACCGATGGCGTCGCGTTCATCGAGTGGCCTGCGCGCCTTCCCGAAGCGCTGCCCGCCGACGTTCTGTGGGTGCGCATCACGCCTGCCGGCGAGGGCCGGGCGATCGAATTTGCACCCACCGGGCCGCTCGCCGATCGCTGGCTGGCGGCGGCGTGCGCCGATGCACGGTGGCCCGCGGCGCGAGACTGATCCGAAAACCGGAACTTTTTCAATGGGTTGAGCCGCACGGAATATTCCGCCGCGCGAACTTTCCGTTGGTGCCATCTTTGCATGGCAGCCCGCCCGCCACGGCGCGTGACCTTCACGCGCTTCGCTCGGGAGGGTTTGATGATTCGCCGCACGCTTGCCATCGCACTCGGCATCGCCTGGGCCTCTGCCGCCCAGGCCACGCCCCGCATCGATTGCCAGGGCCAACCCGCCATCAAGGATGCCCAAGCCGACGTGGTCGAAGTCTCGACCGATAAGGTCGGCGTCGTGCGCGTCAGCAATGACCCCAAGAGCGCCGATGTCTGGTCGACCGCGGACTTCTGCGCGGCACACGGCGGGATCGCCTCGTTCATCCTGCCCGCCCCCCATCCCGTAGACGACGACGTCGAAGAGCGCGCCCAAGGCGAGGTACGCCCCGACGAGCCGCGTCGACCCGACTCACAGCCCGCCGGCGCCAGCTTCGGCGGTGATGATGGCGACGACGGCTCGGCCACCAATGGCGACGACTCCGACGACGCCTCGGCCGATGGCAAGACCGCCAGCGCCAGCGAAGACGCCGCTGAGGCGGCCTCGGACGACGATGGCGCCGATGACGACGTCAAGTGGGCCAAGGCCTACAAGTCGATGCACGGCCCGCCGGCCTATGGATGCGACCAGAGCCCGACCAACAGCGCCCCGTCGCCCGCCTGGGCCGCCGCGCTGCTTGTCCTTGGCCTCTGCCGCCGCCGCCGGGGAGCCCGCTGATGCCCGCCCACGCCGCCGAATCTGCCCATCGCCCCTTGCAGGTCGTGCCCGCCGCGTGTCGGCTGCGGGCGCAAGTCCTCGCCGCGCTGGCCCGCGGCGCCGACGATTCGGAGCGCACCGCGCGCCGCCAGGCGGTGATCGCGGTGCTCGACCGGGTCTTCGCCGATGTGCAGCCCGATTCGATCCACGCCTTCGAGTCCATCCTCAACGGTTGCCTCGACGTCGGCTACCGCGCCGAGCCGCTGGCCGCGTTTGTCTTTGAGGTGCTCAACCGTCGCTGGGCCGCCCGCGTGCGTCGCCGGCTGGCCCGCGCGGGGCAGGATCCGCATTGCGACGAGGTCGCCGATCTCGTCGCCGCCACCGCCGAGGCGGTGCACGGTCTGCTGCGCGGCGCCTGCCGCGAGCAGCATTCGCTGCGCTACGCGCTGCTGCTCGCCATCGCCGACCACCGCACGATCGACCATCTGCGCCGCCGTCGGCCGGAGTATCGCGAGTCGATGGACGACCGCAGCGATGGCGGCGCCCCGTGGACGCTGGGCACCGCGCGCCATGACCCCGAGCAGCAGATGGTGCGCCGCCAGCGCCTTGAGCTGGCCCGCGCTTTGCGCGCCGCCGTGCTGGAGGCGGTCAACGAGCTGCCGGACGCAGAGCGCGCCGCGCTGGTGCTGGTCGAGATCGACGGGCGTGGCTACGACGAGATCGCCGACGCGCTCGGCGTCAAACGCACCGATGTGGGCAACCTGGTCCGCCGCGCGCGCCTGCGCCGCGATCGCACCTTGATGCCGCTGTTGCGCGACATTCCCGGGCTGGAGGGCCATATCGGCTTCGGCGAGCTGCAGGACCAGCGCGCGCTGCGCCTCAACATGCTGCGCTGGACGACCGAGATGGGCGACGGTGTCTGCGCGCGCTGCCTGCACGAGACGCACCGCCTGCACACCGGCGACAAGGGCTGCGTGACCCGGCCGGCCGAGGCGGCATCGGCGGCGCTCGCTGGCGCCCGCTGACGCACGCGACGCGCGCCAACCGCGCGCGACTCTGTTACCCTCCGCCGAAGACAGCGGAGGAGTGCCCGGTGCCACGCGGATCGCTCGACTGCCAGCAGGTCTCGACAGACATGGTGAGTCTGCTCGACGGCGAGCTCGGCACCCTGCGCGCGGCCGAGATCAACGCCCACTTCGCCACCTGCGCGGCCTGCGCCCGCTTCTATCAATCGCTGCGCACGCAGTTGGTCTTGCATCAGTGGGACGGCGATGAGGTCTTCGACCTCGACGACGCCGAGCAGTGCCGCCCCGATGACATCCCCGCCTACGACGACCTGGCCGAACGCTTGCGGCTGGCCGATCTGGAGACGATCGGCCGCATGCTCTACGAGATCCTCAAGGCCGAGTTCCTCTACGACTACGGCGACGGCATCCGGGCCGCGTCCGAGCCGATCGCCGATCCGCGCGCTGAACGCCGACGGGGGGCGGATCTGGTCGAAGAGCTGCGCGACTGGCATGACGCGGACCGGGTGGAGGGCATCGATCTGGCCGATGTGGCCCGGCGCTTGCGGCCCCCGACGGTGGACGACGACCGGCTCAGCCAGCTCATCGCGGGCATGGCGGTCGTCGGCGAGACCGTGCCGGCCCTGCGCGCGCCGGCGACCTATTACCAGGCGCTGGCTCACGTGAAGGCGGGCCGCGAGCCCGAAGCGGCGGCGCGTTTTCAGGCCATCGTCGACCTCGGCCCCTCGCCGTTGGTCCGGCCGGCGCGCATCGCGCTGGCCACGCTGCCGGCGCTGCTCGGCGGGCGCCCCGATGAGTCCATCCCCGCCCTGCAGGCCTGCCTGGCCGGCGACGCCAGCGACGTCATCGTGCTCTACAATCTGGCCAAGGCCCACTTCATCAAGGCCGGCGGCCGTTTGTCGGGGGAAGGGCGCCGGTACCTCGAAGCGGCGCGGGCGCAGGACGCGCGGTTGATCGAGCGGCAGCTCAGCCTGCCCAGCGAGCGGCCGCTGCGGCTGGCCTGGGCCCGTCCCGCCGATTGAGTCAGTCCTGCAACGAACGCACTTCGCGCAGCAGCTGGCCGGCCAGATAGGCCGCCTGCGGCTCATCATCGCGGCGCCGCACGCGCAGGAAGCTGTTGACCACGCGGCCCTTGTGGCGTCGCGAGTGGGGGTGGGCGCGGTCGATTTTCACCCGACGAACCGCGCCGCGAATGACCGCGAGGGCCTCGAGCACGCCGTCGTCGTTCACGTCGACCACGACCGCCAGCTCGGGCGCACCGCCGGCGCCGTCGAAGAACAGGATGTCGCCCATGCGCGCCTCGTCCCCGACGGGCCGCGCACGTCGGTGGACTTCATCGACCGTCGTCATTGAGGCGGCGGCCGGCAACGCGGCGTGGGCGAGGGCCAGGTCGGAGAGGGGGGCGCCGTTCAGCGTGGTTGCGCCTTCGAGGTCGGCGAGGTGCGTCATGCCTTCGGACGGGGCAGTGGGCGCGCGAGGTCGCGGTGCCGGGCGAGCGGGGCGCGGCTTGGCCGGCTTTGCCGCCCGCTGCGTCGACGCGAGAGACGGCGGTCGCCCGAAGGCCTCCAGCAGCGGATGAGACGCCGGCCGCAGGTCCGTCGGCGGCGCGATCGCCGCGCAACCGCCCAGGGCGACACCAGCCAGCAGCAGGGGCACCAACCATTGCATGTGTGTGTTATAAACCTACATGACGTAAAAACAAAAAACTCCCGCTGCAACCGTGCGGGCCGATGTGCATCTTGTCGTGAGGCGGCCGGCACCCCGGCCTCGGTTGACGCGACCTCGGCTGCTCGTTAGGGTGCATGCCGATCTGTGCCGACGTGTGAGGTGATATGGCTCGGGACGATCAGCTTGTCGGGTGTTCGCGAGGGGAGTGGCCGTTCTATGCGCGGACGCAGCTGCCGACTGAAAACGGCATCTTCGACGTGCGCGTCTATCGCGACGGCGACCGCGAGCATCTGGCCATCTCGGTGGGTGAGGTCGAAGGCAGCGAGGCCCTGCCGGTGCGCGTGCACTCCGAGTGCCTCACCAGCGAGGTGCTTGGTTCGCTCAAATGCGATTGCAAGGCGCAGCTCGACGCTTCGCTCCGGTTGATTCAAGAGAAGGGCCACGGCGTGGTGCTGTATCTGCGCCAGGAGGGCCGCGGCATCGGGCTGGGCAACAAGATTCGCGCCTATCGCCTGCAGGAGCACGGCGTTGACACGGTGGACGCCAACCGGCTGCTCGGTTTTGCCGACGATCTGCGCAGCTACGGCGTCGCCGTCGACATGCTCAAGGCGCTTGACGTGCAGAGCGTGGTGCTGATCACCAACAACCCGCTCAAGGTCGACGGCCTGCGCGACGCTGGCCTGCCGGTGGTCGGGCGCATCCCGCTCGTGGCGGGCGTCAACCCGGTCAACGCCGGCTACCTTGAGACCAAGCGCGTGCGCATGGGCCACCTGTACAACCAGGTCAAGGCCGCCAGCGAGCCGCCCGAGGTCGCTTCCGAAGCGATCTGAACGCGCCGCCAGACCTCGCCGCCGCGGGCGGCGCACCCCAATACGGCATGCAGTCCGTCGGGCGGTGATCGCGCTCGCGACCAGCGCGTCGGAGGCGTGCTCCGGCGCCCGTGGGGGTTTTGTGTCGCAGAAAAAGGAAAAGCCCCCCGGCGTGAGCCGAGGGGCTTTTTTGTGACCCGTACGGGACTCGAACCCGTGTTACCGGCGTGAGAGGCCAGCGTCCTGACCGCTAGACGAACGGGCCAAAAGCGCACAAAACGAGCCGAATTTGGCTCGGGGACTAGGATTCGAACCTAGATAGACGGGACCAGAACCCGTAGTCCTACCATTAGACGATCCCCGATCAACCGAGAACGGATCGCGCAGGCCCTTTATCATTCGGACCCGCTGCGCGCAATGACAAAGATCCAGACCGCGCCGCCATATTGGCTCACGTTGATGCCCGTCCACCGCGTCTTGCGGTTTGGGGCCTCGACGTGGGCGGCGATGACCTCGGGTAGATCGATCACCGTCTCGAAGCGAACTCGGGCCCCGGAAGAGGCCAGATTGCGCTCCATCCACCGGAGCGTCGCCTCGTAAGCCA
>JAGQJJ010001273.1 GCA_020430675.1 Myxococcales bacterium | reverse complement strand
AGGGTGGGATAATGGTGGTTGACATGGGTGAAAGTCCGAGGGGGGGAGGGGGGGGAGGAGGAGGAGGGGGGGGGAGGCGGCGGCGCAACAGGGGCGCCGGCGCGGCCGGGGGCGGGCGACGGGGCCGGCGGGCGCGCGGCCGTCGTCGACGATGTAGAGCGCGCGGCTGTCGGGGCCGGCGGCGGGCATCAGGCTGGTCGCGCCGCGGGTGTCTTGGGCCTCGACGTAGAACTGCACGCGCGTCGCCGCGGGCCGGCCGGGCAGGGTGGCCTCGTAGCGACCGGCCTCGCCCACGGCCATCGGCGTCGCGGCAAACGGGCCGTCGTCGGCCGCCGAGTACAGGGTGACCGCGGCGACGCCGTCGGGATCGGCGGCGAAGACCGACACGGTGACCGCCTCATCGGGCGCGGGCACGGCCGGCGTGTGCCGCAACTGCGCGAAGGTGGGGCCCAAATCGGCCACGCGCGTCGAGTTGGGCGCGCCCGGCGTGCCGCCCCGCGGGGCGCGGTCGAGGCGCGTGGTGCGGGCCAGGCGGTTGAAGTAGAGGCGGGTATTGAGCTGGTTGCTGCCGGCGAGCCAGCGGGCGCGCAGGCGGATCTCATAGGTCTGGTCGGCGGCGATGGCAGGGCCGTCGCGCAGCGTGACCTCGACGTGGTTGTGCATGTGCTCGGTGGCGCCGGTGGCGATCATGTGCAGCACCGCGTTGGCCGGGTCGTTGGGATCGGGCACCACCGCGCTCTGCCGATGCGTGCCGAGGAAGCGCCAGTCGGCGGCGCCGCCCTCGAAGGTGCCATCGGGCAGCACCGAGAGCGCGGCGCCGTCGGGGTCTTCGATGACTTCGATGTCATCGAGCAGCACCTCGCCCGCGTCGAGCAGACCGAGCACAAACTCATGCCATTGGCCGTCGGGGCCCACCGCGCTGCGACCGGCGGGGCCGCGGTAGACGACCTGTTGCCAGTCGGCGCTGCCGGTCTCATCGCTCGCCGCCCAGGCTTCGGGGCGGCTGTTGTCGGCGAAGGGATCGCGCAGCTCGAGGCTCGGGCCGTCGCCATCGGGCCAGGTCGGCCAGCGGCCGCCGTCGAAGTAGCGGACCG
>JAGQJJ010001272.1 GCA_020430675.1 Myxococcales bacterium | reverse complement strand
CAGCCGGCACCGTCGGTGCCAGCTACGCCATCTTCGACTGGCTCGTGCCCTTTGGCCGCGCCGAACTCTCGACCGAGACCGTCGCCGGCACCGATCGCGGCGCTACGCAGTATGTCGCCGGGCTTGAATTCTTCCCCTTGCCCTATGTCGAGTTGCGACCGGAGTATCGCATCGTCAAGACCGACGCCTTCCTCTTCGGTCAGCCGGCGGTGCAATTGCACTTGTTCTATTGATGGAGGATTCCATGAATCGCCTTCGCCTCGCCGGCCTCGCCGGCCTCTTTGCCCTGCTCTCCACCCCCGCCTTTGCCGCCCCCGGCTCGATGCAGCTCAAGGGTCAGGCCAAATGGGTCAGCGACGCGCCCGTTGAAAAGATCGTCGGCACCGCCGAGGGCACCGGCGAGCTGAGCATCGACCTCGACGACCTCACCACCCTCAAGGGCAAGATCACCATGCCGGTCGAGTCGATGAAGACCGGCAACGGCCAGCGCGACGAGCACCTCAAGGGCAGCGACTGGCTCGACGCGGCGCAGTTCCCCAACATCGAGTTCACCGTCGCCGAGGTGAAGATCACCCAGCCGACCAGCGGCGACCCGATCAAAGAAGCCAAGGTCGAGGTCTCGGGCGACTTCAGCCTGCACGGCGTCACCACCCGCCTGACCGCGCCGGCCACGCTCAAGTGGAAGGGCAACCAGGTCAAGATCGCCACCGCCTTCCAGATCAAGCTCGCCGACTACCAGGTCAAGGGCAAGAGCGGCGTGGTGGGCAACAAGGTCGGTGAGACCATCGCCATCGACGTCGACATCCGCGGCGAGATCAAGTGATGCGCGCCGCGGCCCTCGTCTGCTTCCTGCTCGCGCTTGCCGTCGGCGGCGTCTGGTTTGCCCATGGCCAGCACCTCGGCACGTTGACCGAGAAGCTGGTGCAGACCAAGACCACCGATGACTTCGGCGACGAGGTCATCAAGGATGAATGGCAGCCGACCTTCGAGATCGGCCTCGACATCGCCGGCCCCGCCGCCGGCGGGTTGATCGGGCTCGCCGGGCTGCTGCTCTTCCTCGATCGGCGCAAACGCAAGGCGGCGGGCGGTGGCGCGGCGTAAACCCT
>JAGQJJ010001271.1 GCA_020430675.1 Myxococcales bacterium | reverse complement strand
GCGCCGGCCTTCAGGTAGGCCTCGTGAATCTCGCGCACGATATGCGGCTGCGTGAGGCAGAGCACGTCGTTGGCACCGGTGAGCGCGACCGAGTGGTCAGCAAAGCGGGCGCCGCGGAAGCCGGCCTCGTCGAGCTTGTAGCTCTGGATCATGGTGCCCATGGCGCCGTCGAGCACCAGGATGCGCTGCTGGAGCGCGGCGGTGAGGCGGTCAGGGTTCTGTTTCATGGGCACCTTCTTCGGGTCGGGAGAGAGAAGATGCTCGATACCGCGCCTCGGACGCTGGGATCAACCGCCGTTTCTGCGCATGCGCAACCATCCGATGCGCGCGCCGTGCACGAAGCCGAGGCGCGACCCGCGGGGTACGAGGCGCAGGGCAGCGGGCAGGTCGGCGGCGATGGTCTTGCGACCGGGCTCGCCGGCGCGGCGGGGAAAGAGGGTGAGGGCGCCGTCGGCTTCGCGCAGGACGCAGACGCCGGTGTCGAGCACGCACAGGTCGACCGCGGGGCTGGCGACGTCGGCGTCGACCTGCACCTCGGGCTGGCCGAAGGCGTCGAGGCGCACGAGGAAGCGGTCGTAGCGGCCGTCGCGCTCGCCGATGAGGGCCGCGACGCCGCGGGCGCCGATGGCTTCGACGACGCGGTGGCCGGCGAGCGGGGGCACCGGGACCATCGCGCAGCCGCCAGCGGCGTCGAAGAAGCCGAGGAAGGTGACGCCGCGCAGGGCCTGCACGACGAGGCCGGGGTACAGGCGCGTGGCGTGGCGGGCGAGGTGGGCGACAACGCGGGGTGCGACGACGAGGCCAGGGCCGACGGCGTGCAGGGCCAGCTCGACGAGACGGTCGCAGGCCAGGGCGTAGAGGCGGCCCTCGGCGGATGTCAGGGCGTCGACGGCCATGCCGAAGCTCAGCGTCTGGTGCGCGCGCAGGTCGCGCAGGGTGAGGCCATCGGGGCCGAGCGCGGCGAGCACGGGGCGCTGGTCGGGGCCGAAGCCGACCTCGATGACGCCGGGCGGGGCGGCGCCGATGGGGTGGCCGTCGAGCCATGTGCGGGTGGGTGAGACGCAAACATGGGGGGTTATGGGTGGAATGGGAGGCCCTGTTCGGGTGGGTGAGACGCAAACA
>JAGQJJ010001270.1 GCA_020430675.1 Myxococcales bacterium | reverse complement strand
AATGTGCCGATTCTATTGAATGTCGCGCAGGCGATCGCGTTCGCCCATTCGCGCGGCATCATTCACCGCGACATCAAACCGGCGCAGGTGATGGTGGGGGCGTTTGGCGAGGTGCTGCTGATGGATTGGGGGCTGGCCTGGCGTTTCCGCACGCCGGCCCCCGAAGACGCGGCCCCGGCCGCCCTCGACGCGACCGCGCGCTTGCGTCCCCGGTCGGGCAGCAGCGGCAGTGAACGATTCACCGGCACCGGCACCCTCATCGGCAGCCCGCCCTACATGGCGCCCGAGCAGCTCGACCCGTCGCGGGCGCTCGTCGGCCCGCCCGCCGACGTCTACGCACTCGGTGGCACGCTGTATCAAATCGTGACCGGGCGCCTGCCGCGGCTGAACCAGAGCGATGCCATCGCCGGCCTGCTGCGCCGCGATCCGGTGGTGCTCACCGAGGGCCCCGAAGAACTGCAGCGCATCGCGTCGCGGGCGCTTGCTCAGGACATCGACGCGCGCTATCCCGACGCCGGTCCCCTGGCCGAAGCGGTGCGCGCCTGGCTTGACGATGAGGCCCGCCGCGCCCGCGCGCGCAGCGTGCTGAGCGACGCGGTGCGCCTTGAGCCCGAAGCGGCCGCCCTGCGCGCCGAAGCGGCCGCGTTGTACGCCGAGGCCCACGCGCTGCTCGACGCGCTGCCGCCCCATGCTTCCGTCGAGCGCAAAGCGGCCGGCTGGGCGTTGCAGGACACCGCCGCCGACCGGCTGCGCACCGCGCGGCTCACCGAGGTGCGCGCCGCCGAGGCCGTGCAGGCGGCGCTGCGCATCGCGCCCGATCTGCCCGAAGCCCGCGCGCACCTCACGCTGCATTTCCGCCAGCGACTCACCGCCGCCGAGGCCGAGCGCGACGCCGACACCGCCGCTGAGTATGCGCAGCGCCTGCGGCTGCACGACCCCGAAGGCAGCGCCGAGTGGCTGCGCGGCGATGGCCGGCTGACGCTGATCACCGAGCCCCCCGGCGCGCGGGCCCGCCTCTTCCGCCACGTGCTCGACCGGCGTCGGCTCGTGCCCGAGTTTGTCGCCGACCTGCCGCCCACGCCGATCATCGATCACCCGCTGCCGATGGGCAGCCATGTCATCGAATTGACC
>JAGQJJ010001269.1 GCA_020430675.1 Myxococcales bacterium | reverse complement strand
TAGCGGCGGCCCTGCCACTCGAAGTCATCGCGGCGCACCGTGATCTGATGGACCACGCCCTCGACCTCGCGCCGCAGCACGGTGCCGGGAGGCGGCAGTCGTGCGTCACGCGCCGCGGCGATGCGGGGTGGCGGCGGTGCCTGCGCCGGTGCCTTCGGCGCCTTGGCCGCGCGGCGGGGTGTCTCAACCGCCAGCTCGGCGATCCGCTGCCGCGCCTCGGGGCTCAACCCACCCTCGCGCTCGGCCTGCACCTGCCACGCGAGCCGCCGCAGCAGCCGCGCCGTCGAGCGTCCCTTCGCGCTGAGCTGAAACGTCGCCTCGAACCGCGCCCGCAGCGCCGCCTCATCGAGCGCCTGCAACGCGCGCAGCTCATCGGCGACCTCGGCCAGCTCCCGCCGGGCGCGCCGCACCCGCGCGCCGCTTGACGTTGTCATCGCATGCCTCCCTCGGTTGGCTCACCCGGGGCGCTCTCCCCCGGGCCGTCGCCATGGAGGCGGGCTTCGCGCGGAGAGTCCAGCGCATTCCGCCGCCCGGAGAGCAAAGCGTCGAGCAGCGTCTCGGCGAGGATGTCGACCACCACGGCGCGGCTGGCGCGCGAGGGCGCCCCGTTGGGCGAGGGACATGCCTTCATGGAGGGGCACCCGCCCCGGTATCGCGAAAGCCATCGATGTCGAGGTGTCGGCTCGCCTTTTCGACGTCGATGACAATGCACCGCCGTCGGTCCCGGGGAGACTGAAACGAGACCTGGCGACTCAGATCGATGACGTACCCGTCCCGTTCCTTCTCTTCGCGTAGTTGGCGGCGCAGCGCTTTCTCGTCGAGCACCTCGCCGGTCCACGCGGTGCGCCGACAGTGTTCTCGGAAGGCTGCGTGACATGATTGGAAATGCAAGAAGAGCGTGGGACCGTCCCGCAGGTAGTGACGGGCCGACATGACGTTCCCATGAATGGTCGCCGCGCTGAGTTGTTCCAGGAAGTGGTCGGCTGCTGACTTCACGGCCCCCGATTCTTCAAGCACCTCTGCCAAGACGGCCATGATCGCCCGATCCATGGCGATCCCATCGAGCGGGCATCCCAGGGATGCAGCGAACTGGTCGTAGCAGATCAGACCACAGAGCATCGCGATGACGTTGTCGCGCACC
>JAGQJJ010001268.1 GCA_020430675.1 Myxococcales bacterium | reverse complement strand
AACGCGCGCCCCTCACTGCATTCACGCCGCGGTATCTGTCGGCTGCGCCGCCATGCGTGTCAAGCGGGTCGTCGCTGCTGACAGGCTGCTGACCGGGTCGCCCGACCGGCGCGCAGCAGGTGCGCTCGCGCGATTTTTGGGCTAGCCTCGCCCCGACGTTGCCCGTGAGGAGCCCATGAGAGTCCGCGACATCATGACCCCCGACCCCGTCGCCATCCGCGCTGATCGCACGGTGCGCGAGGCGCTTGAGATGCTCGACGCCTATGACATTCGCCATCTTCCCGTCATCGAGAAGGGCGAGCTGGTCGGCATCTTGAGCGACCGAAGCCTGTCGCCCTGGCGGCAGTCGCTGTTTGAGGCCGAGTCCTGGCACGATGTGGACATGGAGGCGCTGCTGCTCGAGACGCGGGTCACCGACGTCATCGAGCGGCAGGTCATCTTCGTCTCGCCCGACGCGCGCCTCAGCGCGGCCATCGACCAACTGCTGACGTTCAAGATCGGCGCGGTGCCGGTTGTCGTCGACCCGGGCATGGGCATCGGGCGCATGCTGGATTGCTATCGCACCGTGCAGGCGCAGGGCTTCATCGGCGTGCCGATCACCCACCTGGTGCGCCGCCTGGCCCGCCGCACCTTCCGCGCCATCACCGTGCCGATCACCGTGGGTCGGGGCGGGCTGTCATTCGACGCGGCCGACGCGCGCGGCGCCTTCCCCATCGCCGACGTGAGCGCCGATGATCCGCTGATGATCAACTTCACCACCGGCAGCACCGGCCCACCGAAGGGCGTCGATTGCACCCATGGCATGGCCGCGGCGATGGTGCGCGGCGTCGCCGAGGTGCTGCGCCCGCCCGAAGCCGGGGTGGGGCTGGTGACGCTGCCGCTGCTGGCCATCGTCGACCTGCTGCTCGGCTGCACCGCGGTGCTGGCGCCGATGGACGTCACCCGCCCGGCCAACGCCGACCCCGCGCGCCTGCTCGACGCCGCGCGGCGCTTTGCGGTGACGCATCTGTTTGCCTCGCCCGCGCTGCTCGACCGCCTCGCCGCGCACTGCCATGCCACGGGCACAAGGCTGCCCGACAGCTTGACCGCGCTGGCCTCGGGCGGCGCGCCGGTGCGGGTCGCCATCGTGCAGGCCACCCGC
>JAGQJJ010001267.1 GCA_020430675.1 Myxococcales bacterium | reverse complement strand
AGTTCGACATGGTGGGGTCGTGGACGCGCTGCCCGCGGGTCGCGAGGGCGTTGAGCCCCGTGGCGTCCAGCACGAACGGCGCCTCGATGTGCCCGCTGCGGCCGGCGTCGTCGCGCCAGTCCACGCCGCAGACCCGCCCGTCGGCGTCGCGTTCCAGCCGGGAAACCCGAGTCCCTTCGCGCACTTCGGCGCCAAAGTGCCGCGCCTGGCCGAGCAGCAGCGCGTCGAACTCCCCCCGCAGCACGTTCACCGCCGTCAGGGGGATGTCCCGCTTCATCTCCTGGCGCATCAGCTCGCTGAAGTCCTGCCCGACCACGTTGATCACGTCGCCCTGCCGGGCGGTGTCCATCTCGGCGATCTGCAGGTAGTCGGCGTCCCAGGGGGTGCGGTCCTTCCCCCAGACGAAGGTGATGCCCATCTTGCGGATGAAGCGCCCGTCGTAGCAGCGATCGAAGACCTCCAGATCGCGCAGCACGCCGTTGACCACCGGGATGGTCGACTCGCCGACGTGGTGGCGCGGGTGCCGGTCGGCCTCCAGCACCGTCACGGTCACGTCCGGCGCATACTTCTTGAGGATGGCCGCGAACGTCGCGCCCGCCGGCCCGCCGCCCATCACCACGCAGTCTCGGGACTCCCGCACCGTGGCCTCCACTGCTACCGTGTCGCCGATGTTATACCAGCGCCCGCACCGCCCCGGCCCCTCCGCGATCGCGAAGCCCTACCGCTTCCGGCGCCTGGGCGGCTTCGTGGACGTAGCCCCGGCCCTGGCCGAGCTGGACGCCCTGCCCGCGGAGGCCTGGCTGCCGAGCCAGTGGAAGTGGCACCTGGGCACCCGGTTCCTCATCCTGCGCGGCGGCCCGTCCGGCGTAGCCCCTGGGAGCGCGCTCACCGCCGGCGGGGGCGTCGACGCGCCCGCGCTGGCGAGCCTCCCCGCCCTCCGCGCCCTGCTCGACGAGGCCTTCCCCGAGCCGGCCGCGCTGGCCTGGGTCGGCCTCTCGCCCGCCGGCAGCCGCATCCACTTCCACGTCGACAACACCGCCCACTGGGACGCCCACCACCGCGTCCACCTGCCCCTGCGCACGAGCCCCGGCGCCCGCCTCTGCGTCGACGCCGCCTTCCTGCACCTGCCCGCCGGCACGCTCTGGGCCT
>JAGQJJ010001266.1 GCA_020430675.1 Myxococcales bacterium | reverse complement strand
CATCGGTGCCACCGCGCTGCACGAGGAAGAGGGCCTCGGGCTTGGGGTGGCGGTGGATCATGCGGCGGCGATGGGGTTCGGAGAGCGAGCCGCAGACCTGCGCCATGATGCGCCCGGCGCGCACCGGATCGAGCTTGCCCGCGCGCTCGAGCACATCGGAGAGCGGCGCGCCTTCGAGGAACTCCATCGCGATGAAGAGCGTGCCGTCGGCCGGATCCTGCCCGAAGTCATGCACGATGATGGTGTTCGGATGGCTGAGCTGGCTGGCCGCCTGCGCCTCGCGCTTGAAGCGCTCGACCTGCTGGGGATCGTCCGACAGGCTCTGGCGCAGGACCTTGAGCGCGACCATGCGCCCCATCGGCACCTGCTCGGCGAGGTAGACCTCGCCCATGCCGCCGTCGCCCAGCTTGCGCTCGATGCGATACCGCCCCGCGACCATGCGGCCCTTCCACGGGTCGGACGGCCCGCCGTCGCCCTCGAAAGCGAACCCGCATTCCAGGCAGAAACGCGCTGCGTCGTCCGCGTGCGCGCCACAACTGGGGCAGCTCTTCATGGCGACCATTTAACACCGGCGCTCCGCTTTGAGAAACTCCCGCGCGGGGCGATGGGTGACATTGCCGACGCGGCACGATTTCATTGTCTGGCCCGCAATAGGCGTGATAGCGTCCGCGCGCTCGACGCGGGTGACCCCGGCGTCGTGCCCTTCCCTCTGCGCGCATCGGTGGGCCAAAGCGGCCTGCCCGCCAGACAAGACGTTCTTCCTGTCGATCGGGAGACGAGTTTGAGCCAGCTTCAAGAACGCCGTCGATCACGCGGGCGCGGCGGACGCGCCCCGAAACCCGGCAACACCGCCGCCGAGCATCAGGCCAGCGTCAATCACGACGAGGTCGAAGACGCCCAGACCTTCTGGGCACGCTCCAACGCCCGCCTGGGCATCGAGGCCGAGAACGACAATGCGTCGAACGGCAAGCGCGGTCGCGGGCCGGTCGAGTTCCCCTGCGCGGTCTGCGGCGAGTGGGTGCAGCTTGAGCGGTGGCCCAAGGACCGCCACGAGGTGCGCTGCGAGAACTGCAAGGCCGCCGTCGCCGGGCTGCTCGTGGGCGATGACAAGCACATCGCCGCCGCCTTCCGCAAAGCCCGCAAGGCCGA
>JAGQJJ010001265.1 GCA_020430675.1 Myxococcales bacterium | reverse complement strand
CGTAGGTGTCGAGGCGACCTTCCGTCTGTATGCCCAGATGCACCGCCAGCGCTTCATCGGCCAGCGACACCAGATCCGCGTGGCGACCCTTGTGGCCAAAGGGCCGAATGCGCAGGTCCGGCCCGACGCCGCGCAGCTCGGTCGCGTCGAGCGCGCCATCGGGCCCCGCCGTGACCGCGCCGAAGTTGATGCCGTCGACGACCAGCGCCGCGCGCACCGGCTCGCCCAGATCGGCCGCCTGCGAGCGGGCAATGTCGACGCGCGCCGCCAATCCCCGCTCCAGCTCGCGGGCGGCGCGCGCCAGATAGCCCAGCCCCATCACATGCGGCGCGTCGCGCACCGTCGCGGTGGACCGATGCCTGCCATCGCCGCGAAACAACGCCTGCTGAGTGGGCGCGCCGGCGCCATCAGGCCCGCCGACGAAGTGACACGCCCGGCACGAGCCCGCGTCGAGGCCGCCCCGCTCGCCGTCATGCACCCGTCGACTGCGCGCCGGCAGCGGTGGTGGGCCATACGCTTCGGCGGCGCCCAGCCCCAACGCGCGGTCGGGCTCCAGCTCGAACGCCTCGTCGCCGATCTGAAAGACCAGCGCCGGATCAACCCCGCCCTCGAAGAACCCGGCGCCGATCAGCACCTCGCCGCGCTCGTTGGTATCGGTCGCGAGGCGCAGGCGTTCGGCCCGAACGCGCCGATACAGCGCGATCGCGTCGTCGAGGGCGGTGATGATCTCGGGGGGGAACTGCGCCCACGCCAGGGTGGGCGTGAGCGCCAGCAGAGGCAGGAAGAACCTTAGCGGCAGCACAGCACCGGCATGTTGGTGCCGCAGGCGATCTCCTGCCGCATCTCGACCACCGAGCCGGTCACGCCGCCGCCATTGCCGTTGCTGCGGTAGTTCAGGCGCACGGTGATCTGCGTGCCGTTGGCGACGTCGGCGCTGTTGTACATCAGGCCCTGGCAGCTCACCTCGAGCGAGTTGTTGGCGTTGCGGGCCTGGCTGCGGCCGATCTCGGCGACGGTCCAGGTCGAGGCGTTGATCGCGCCGGCGTTGTTGGCGTCGTAGCGGCCCTTGGCGATGGCGACCATGACCTCGTCGGCCGAGCAGAAGTGCGCGGTCGGGTCGTTGGGGAAGAGCACACGTCTGATCTCTGTGTCTCT
>JAGQJJ010001264.1 GCA_020430675.1 Myxococcales bacterium | reverse complement strand
CGATCTTGGGCTTCGCGCCGTGGTCACCGACAAAGACGCCCACGATCTGCAGGCCGTCGCGGATGGGTTCGAGCAGCACCTGCAGCGGCGGTGTGCGGCCGATCGAGGCGTAGAAGGTGTGGAGATCGGGCTCTTCAGGCCGGTCGGAGAGGAAACCGCTGCCCAACCGCACCGCCTGTCCGAGCCGCGTGCCGCGCCCGGGGGTGATCCAGGGCCCCTCGCTCGCGAGGCCGGTGCCGGCGATGCAGCACAGCCCGTCGCCTTCGGTCAGCAGGTAATAGCGGCCGTCGAGCGCCTCCTGCCCGGCGTCGCCCAGCAGGCGGCGCAGCGAGGCGTGCGAGCTGACCGCGGCCAGGCGATCGACCGCGCGCTGCACCCAGGCCCGCCCCGGCGGCGGCTTCGGATCGATCGCCGCGGGCGGGCTGCTCACCGCGGTCACGCCGCTGAGCCGCGAACCGCTCGGGCGCCGCCCCAGCCGCAGGGCCTCAAAGCGCGCGGGCAGCGGCAGGTCGAAGCGCTCGGCGAGCACCAGGCGCAGGTCGATCTCAAGCGCCAGGCGGGCCTCAAACGCGCGGCCCAGCTTGCTGCGCACCGCCGAGTAGACATGCGGTGCCAGCGGCGGCACCACCAGCCCCATGCGCCCATCGGGCAGGCGCATCGGCAGCACGCCGTACTGGACCATCACTTCGCGGGGCACCAGCGCGCATGCCGCCGGCTCGGGCAGGTCGACCAGCATGGCAGGATCGGCCTTCTCGCGGCCGAGCGCGCGTGCGGCAATTGTCAGGAGGGTGGCTCGGCCCTCGACGTCGAGCGGCGCCATCTCAAGGACGGCGGTGTCGAGGCCGCCGCCCACCTGGATGAAGCGCGCGCGCGCCCGGCCGGCCTGATCGGGATCGACCAGGCCGTCGTCGACGATCTCGTCCCAGAACTGATCGATTTGGGGCATCCGCCTTTGCTCTCCGCGCGGAAGAGGCGCCCCTCCGCACGGCCATCCGATTGCGATGCGCAGCGCCGTTGAACCCCTCGCGCCGGTCCGCGACCCCGCCGACGGCGTTGCGTCGCTGGGCGACCGGCCTGCACCCCGTCGGGTCGCGGGCTTGGCCGCTCGACGATGCTCAAGCATCGCCTCCGCTCGCGGCCTTGCTGGCGACGCCGCG
>JAGQJJ010000125.1 GCA_020430675.1 Myxococcales bacterium | reverse complement strand
TGCGCGCCGAGCGCGACGCGCTTCGCACTGAGATCGAGGCCCTCGCCGAGCGGCTTTGATCGCCGCCATGGCATCGGGAGGATCGCGATTGTCGCGCACCGGCGTGGTGGCGTAAACCAATGGGGCCAAACAAAAGAAAGGGCATGTGTGCCCGTGAGAACCGATCGCCGCTCCTTCCTCCGCATCGTGGTGGCCAGCGCTGCCGCGACGCCCCTGGCCGGCCTGGCCGGCTGTGATGGTGATGATGGTCCCACCGAGACGCCGCCCGAACCCGACGCGGGCATGCTCGAACCCCCCGAGGCGGTCTTTCCGCAAGGGCTGGCATCGGGGGATCCCAAACCCGACAGCGTGATGCTCTGGACGCGGGTCGAGCCCTTGGGTGCCGAAGATGAGACCGTCACGCTCGAGTTCTCGGACGCGGCGGACTTCGCGACGCTGCTGGTCTCGCAGACGCTGACCGCCGCAGCCGACGCCGACCATACCGTGCGGGTCAAGGTGACCGATCTGACGGCCCGGACGCCCTATTACTACCGATTCCGCGCCCGAGGCACGACGTCGATCACCGGCACCACCCGCACCGCGCCCGCGCCGGACGACCCGGTGCCCGTGCGCCTGGCTTTTGCGAGTTGTCAGGACTTCAACGGGCGCTTGTATCACGCCTGGGCCCGCCTGCGTGAAGAGGGCCCCGTTGACTTCGTGCTCTTCCTTGGCGACTACATCTATGAGACCACGGGCGATGACTTCCAGGACCAGCAGGGCCGCCAGGTCTCCATGCCCGATGGCCTCACGCTCGACACGGGCGCGCGCGCGGCGCTGACGCTGGCGGACTACCGGGCCCTGTACAAGCAGTACCGCAGCGATCCGGACCTGCAGGCGGTGCACGCGGCGGTGCCATTTGTCTGCGTATGGGACGACCACGAATACGCCGATGACTGCTGGGGCGACCACGCGACCTATTTTGACGGGCGGCGCGGTGACGAGGCCGACCCCGACCGGCGGCTCGCGTCCGATCGTGCGTGGTTCGAGTACATCCCGGCGGATGTGGTGCGCGATGCCACCGCCGCCTGGCCCGATGACATGCGCATCTATCGCCGCCTGCGCTTCGGCCAGCACGTCGACCTCTTCCTCACCGACCTGCGCACCTATCGCTCGGACCATGTCGTGCCCGAGGGTCCGGCCGAGGCCTCGGTGGGCAAGTTCAGCGAGAACTCTTCGCTGGGCTCGCGGAACTTCGCGTTGAAGTCGGGCTTCGACGTCTTCGAAGCGACGGCTGATCCCCGTCCGACGATGCTGGGCGCCGAGCAGAAGCGCTGGCTCATCGACGGCCTGACCGGCAGTGACGCCGCGTGGAAGCTGTGGGGCAGCTCGGTGCAGCTCGCGCAGATGACGCTCGACCTCTCCGGCTTCCCCGACCTGCCCGAGCAATATCGCGGGCTCTTCTACTTCAGCCTCGATCAGTGGGACGGCTATCGCAGCGAGCGCGCCGAGGTGCTGGCGGCCCTGGCGGGCGTGCCCGATCTGGTGGCCCTCGTCGGCGACATCCACGCCTTTTTGGCCAGCGAGCTGCAGGTCGACTTCGACCAGCCGGCCGAGCCCATGGGCGTCGAGTTCGTCTGCGCCGGCATCAGCTCGCCCTCGGTGCAGGCGTTGACGCAGCGGGTGGTCAATGGCAACGAGGTGCTGGTGGCGGTCGGGCTCGCCGATCTGGTGCCGCGATTCGACGAACTCTTGCGGCTGCCCTCGCCGCACTACAAGTACTCGGCGGTGAACGACAACGGCGTCGCGGTGATGGACGTGGACGCGGAGCGGATCGAGGTCACCTACCTCATCGTCGAAGACGCGACCCGAGCCGATGGCGGTATGGTTCGCCAGCGCGTCCGCATGCGGGTGGCGCGCGGCAGCAGCCGCATCGAGCTCGTCGAGGGCGGCTGATATCGCATTTGCAGCAAACGTGGTCGCATAATGCCTGGGCCTGGGGTGGGCCGAATTGCTGCATTGCACAAATTCGCTTGACGGCCGTCGGGTGCCCGCTTAGGGTGCGGGCTGCGCAGGGAGGTCAAGCGTGGAGCAGCAGACGATCGCGTGGGTCGCGTTCTCGGTGTATCTGGTGGTCACCGCCGGGCTGGCCATCATCGGCTACCTCAAGACCGACTCGCTGGAGTCGTTTGCCGTCGGCAAGCGCGATATGGGCCCGTGGCTGGTGGGCATCACCATGGGCGCGGCCATGTGCTCGACGGCCACCTTTGTCATCAACCCCGGCTTTGTCTTCACCCATGGCCTGAGCGCGTTTGTGCATCTCGGGCTCGCGGTGGGCATCGGCATCGCGCTGGCGCTGTGGTTGATGTCGCCGCGCTTTCGCAAGGTGGGCGTCGAAGGCGCGGCGCTCACGCTGCCGCACTGGATCGGCCAGCGGTATGGCAGCGTTGCGTTGCGCGTCGTGTTCGGCCTGATCAGCCTGCTCTCGATCGCGTTTCTGGTGCTCATCGCCGGCAGCGTGCAGATCCTGCTGATGGACACCCTCAAGCTGAGCGACAGCGCGGCCCTGCTGCTGACCATCGGCTTCGTGTTCAGCTATATCCTCATCGGTGGTACCTACGCGCACACCTATACCAACTCGCTGCAAGGCGTGATGATGCTGCTGGTCACTGTGGCCATCATGGTCAAGGCCATTGGCGCGCTCGGCGCCGACGGCTTCACCGCGATGCTCGATCAGCGCGACCCGCACCTGCTGATGGCGGTCAACCCGGCGAGCCCGCTGTATGGCGACTGGTTCAGCGTCTACGTCTCGGGCGTGGTCATCGGCTTTGCCATCGTCTGCCAGCCGCACCTGCTGATGAAGGCGCTCTACCTCAAGCGCGATGAAGACGTGGGCCGCTACGTGAAGATCACCCTGGTCGTCACCGCGGCGTTTTTCAGCCTGCTGCTCGCTGGCCTCGCCGCCCACGCCGATCTCGACCCCATGACCTTCGGCCCTGAGGGCGTGCGGCAGGATCAGATCATGTCGCTGTGGCTGAAGGGCCAGTTCGGCGACGTCAGCTACGTGCTGATCAGCGTGGCGCTGGTGGCCGCTGGCATGAGCACGCTTGATGGCATCCTGGTCGCCATGAGCACCGTGATGAGCAATGATGTCTTCCTGCCGGTCGCCGAGCGCACCTTCCTGCGCACCCACGCCCCCGAAGCGCGCGCGCGTTGGGCCTTTCGTTTTGGGCAGGGCGCGTTGATCGCGATGGGTCTGGTCACCTGGCTGATCTTGAGCGGCAATCCGCCGCGCCTGCTGGGCATCTTCGGGCAGACCGGCGTGTATGGCATCGTCGCCGCCGCGGTCGGTCCCATCCTGGTGGGCGTCGCTTTCCCCAAGCGCAGTGATCTGCGGCCGCTGGCGCTGGTCATGGCGCTCACGGGCTTTCTGGTCTACGCCGCGCTCAATACGCTGCGGTATGTCGTGGGCCGACCCGATCTGGCCGACACCGGCTTCGTGCAGAGCTGGAGGTCATTTGCTGAAGGCTCGCCCGACCTCGCCGGCCTGCTGGCGCATGCCAACCCGGCGGTGCCGGCGACGTGGTCGATTCTGTTGGTGGCATCGATCGCCGGCGTCTGGCTGTTGGCTCGCGGCCGCGCTACTTCGGCTCGCTGAGCATTCGACGTCGCCGTGGGCCGATCTCGGTCAGGCCGAGATAGATGGCCAGGCCGGCGGTGGCGATCCAGAACTCGATGGCATAGAGGCGTCGGGTCACCATCAGCTCGAACGGCATCGTACGCGCCTGGGCGAACAGCGGGCCGCTGCCGCCGCCTTCGGGCACGATGACCGCAAAGACCATGTAGCCGGCGTAGGCCATCTCGGCGACGAAGTTCAAGATGAGCGCCCAGTGCACCAGCAGCAGCACCGGGTGCAAGCGGCGGGGCGCGGCACCCATCTCAGTCGCGCACGACGGCGGTGGGTTCGGCGAGCCGGTTGCGCGTCTGCTGGGCGGTGTAATAGCTGGCGAAGCAGGGCCGATCGACGTAGCGACCGACACCGCGCACGCTGCGCAGGTCGCCGCGCTCGTAGACCACCTTGCCCGCGCTCAACGTCACCGCGGGCACGCCGGTGACCTGCATGCCTTCGTAGATGTTGAAGTCGATGTTCATGTGATGGGTCGCCGCCGAGATGGTGCGGGTGCCATCGGGATCCCAGACCACCAGATCGGCGTCGGCGCCCGGCTGCAACGAGCCCTTGCGCGGGTAGATGTTGAAGATGCGCGCGGCGTTGGTCGAGGTGCAGGCGACAAACTCGGCCGGCGTCAGGCGGCCGGTGCGCACGCCGTGATGCCACAGCACGCTCATGCGATCTTCCACGCCGCTCGTGCCGTTGGGAATGCTGCGGAAGTCCGCCTTGCCCATGGCTTTCTGGTCGGTGCAGAAGCAGCAGTGATCGGTCGCGGTGGTCTGGAGCATGCCCGCCTGCAGGCCGCGCCAAAGCGCCGCTTGATGCGCCTTGGGCCGGAACGGCGGGCTCATCACATGATGGGCCGCGCTGCGCCAGTCTTTGTTGCGGTAGACGCTGTCATCGATGACCAGGTGCTGGGCGAGCACCTCGGCGAAGACGCGCTGGCCTTCGAGGCGGGCGCGGGTGACCGCTTCGAGCGCGTCGATGCACGAGGTGTGCACCAGATAGAGCGGCACGCCGAGCACTTCGGCGATGCGAATGGCGCGGTTGGCCGCCTCGCCTTCGACCTCGGGCGGGCGCGAGAGCGGGTGGCCCTCGGGCCCGTGAATGCCCTTCTCGTAGATCTCCTTTTGCAGCCGGAAGACCAGCTCGCCGTTCTCGGCGTGCACGGTGCACAGCGCGCCCAGCTCGCGGGCGCGGCTGAAGCTGTTCACCAGGGTCTCATCGTCGGCCATGATGGCGTTTTTGTACGCCATGAAGTGCTTGAAGCTGTTGACCCCGTGCTCGCGGGTCAGCGTGCCCATATCGGCGTGCACCGAGTCGTCCCACCAGGTGATGGCGACGTGGAACGAGTAGTCGCCGGCGGCCTTCTTGGCCCATTCGCGCCACTGCTGGTAGGCGTCGAGGATGCGCTGCTTCGGGTTGGGGATGACGAAGTCGATGATCATCGTCGTGCCCCCGGCGAAGCCCGCGCTGGTGCCGGTGAAGAAGTCCTCCGAGGCCACGGTGCCCATGAAGGGCAGCTCCATATGGGTGTGCGGGTCGATGCCACCGGGCATGACATAGGCCCCGCCAGCGTCGATGACCTGCGCGCCGGCCGGCGCGTCGAGGTCGGGCCCGACCGCGGCGATCAGGCCCTTGTCGCAGAGCACATCGGCGCGCCGCTCGCCATCGGCGGTGACCACCGTGCCACCGCGGATCAGGATCGTCATCGCTTCGCCTCCAGAACGCGCGCCGGGCGGCGCGCGGGAACGCTGGCCGTCGCCGGCTCAGGCGGCCTTGTTGAGCTGATCGAGGTGCACGTCCATCTGCGGGAAGGGGATGCCGATATTGGCGGCGTCGAGCGCCTTCTTTGCGCGCAGGGTGATCTGATCGCGCACGCCGAGGAACTTCTCGGGCGCCGTCCACACGCGCACCGACCAGTCGATCGACGAGCCGCCCAGCTCGACCAGATAGACCTGCGGGCGTTCGGTGCCTTCCATGTCGGTGATGGCGGCGAGCAGCACTTCGCGCACGCGGTCGAGGTCGGCCGAGTAGTCGGTGCCGACCGCCACGTCGACCCGCGCCATGCCGTCGAACGTCTTGTTCTCGATGGGCGCGCCGAAGACATCCTTGTTGGGCAGGATGAGGCGGTGATTGGCGTGGGCGAGCAGGGTGGTGGTGAAGATGCCGATCTCTTCGACCACGCCGACCTGGCCGCCGATGCCCACCAGCTCACCGACCTTGAACGGGCGCAGGATGATCAGCATGACGCCGGCGGCGACGCTCGACAGGGTGCCCTGGAAGGCCAGGCCAATGGCCAGGCCGGCGGCGCCGATCAGGGCGGCAAACGAGGTGGTTTCGATGCCGAAGGCGCCCAAACACGCGACGCCGACGATGACAACGATGGTCCAGCGCGCAACGCTGGCCAAGAACTGGCTGAGGGTGCGGTCGACCTTGGCCCGTTCGAGGAGCTGCCGAATGGCGACGGCCACCAGCTTCGAGCCGAGCATGCCGCCCAGGAAGACGGCAATGACCCAGATGACGTTGATGAAAGATGCGGCCCAGTCCATCGGAGGTTCCTTTCGTCGATCGATGGCGCGTCGAACGCGGTCGTCCAGAAGGAATACACGACTTGAATCGCCACGGCGACCCGTTTGTCGCGGTCCATCTTCTCGCGAGTCGATTCCCCTTGACTCCGCTCTCGCCGTGCACTAGGGGCCTCGCCCAATGCGGTGGCGCTGTGCGCCGGACGAGGTGGAGAGGATGGGGGGCAGTCAATGAGGCGGTCGACGATCTGGGCAGGCGCGGTCGCGCTCTGCCTCGCTGGGTGCTTCTTCAACGAAGAGTTTGTCGAGACCGACGACGCCGACGTGGTCGTGGACGCGGCCGTCGATGTTTTTGTGCCGCCGACGCCCATTCGCCGGTATCGCAAGGTGGTCGTCGATGCCCAGGCCGATGGCCCGTCGTTTGCGAACGTCGGCGACTTCGACGGAGACGGTCGGATCGACATCATCGTCTCGTCGTTTCAGCACCTCGATGGTTTCCGGCTGGCGGCCGGCAAGGTCGTGGTCTTCGAGCAGCGTGACTCGATCGATCAATGGTCTCCCGCGCCGGTGGTGTTGCCGTTCGAGTGGGACGCGCGCTTTCCCAACGAGCCGCTGCCCGCCGATGTGGACGGCGACGGCGATCTGGACGTGGTGGTGCCCGCCGGGTTCCTCGCCTGTCCGTTCCTGCCCGGCGTCGGGCCCTGCGGTGCGCTCATCTGGTTCGAGCAGACCGAAGGGCAGTGGCTTCGACACGAGATCGTGCCCGTCGGCAGCGACCTGTTCTACCACCGCGCGCTGTTGGTCGACCTGGATGGCGATGGTCGGCAGGACGTGATCAGCGTGGCCGAACAGCGGAGTCTTGCCGCCGGGGAAGGCGATCACGCCGAGGTGCACCTCTTCCGCGGCATCGACGGCGCGGCGCGTTTCGACATCAGACCGGTCGTGCTGGGCGAGGGCCTCGGTTCGCTGCCGGTGGCCCACGACATCGACGGCGACGGCGATCTTGATCTGCTCTCGGCCGAGTTCTTCGCCGGGCTGGGCGCATCGCATGCGTGGCTTGAACAGTTGGCGCCGCCGTCAGAGGCGGAGCCCGGCGGGCGTTGGCTGCGTCACGTCATCGATGACAGCCAGGGGCCGGCGATCCAGTTTGCGCTCGTGCCGGACCTGCTCGGCCCGGGCACGCTGGCCGGGGTGGGCAGCAATCATGTCAACACCGCCAAGGATACGCCCGATGGTTGGCCGTCGGCGGTGACGCTCTACGAGATTCCGGCCGATCCGCGCGAGCGGTGGCCCGGGCGGGTGATCGCCAGCGGCATCGAGTCGGTCGCGGGCGAGCCGATGAGCCCACAGGCGGCGCCGGGCATCTTCGGCTGGGGCGATGCCGACACCGACGGCGACATCGACCTGCTCGTGTCGGGCGACGGCGACCCCCGCACCTTCCTGCTCGAACAGACCGCGCCGGGCCAGTTCGAGACGTGGGTGCTCGACGAGGGCGTGCCGCAGGGCGGCGGCGCGCGCATCGTCGATCTAGATGGCGATGGCCGTGCCGAGCTGTTGATGACGTCGTACGAGACCGACGAGGTGCTGCTCTACGTCGCGGACCCCGAGGGCGCTTATCCGCTGCGACGACTTGACGACGTCGCGCGATGACCACGGGGTCTGCTAGGCTGTCGCCGCATGGGGTTGTTTGACGCTACCGGCCGCGCCGCTTTCCGCATCTTGCGCCGACACCTGGGGTGGTGGAAGGCGATATCGGTCGGCTGGGCCGTCAGTCGCCGCGAGGGCCGCGGCGAGCCCTTTCACGACCTGCCGGCGGCCGAAGACGAGCGCGAGACGCAGAGCCGGGCCCAGATCGGGCCGGCGATTCTGCTGTTCAGCGAGCTGTCGGAGCGCCTCGGCGATGGGCCGGCGCTGCGCATCACCGCTGAGGTGGTCGAGATCGGGGCCCATGTCTTCCTCAACAGCGTCATCGGCCGCCTCGACCGCGCCACGTTGGACGCGCTCGATGATGAGGCCCGCGACCGCTTCGTGCGCGAGAAGCTCTCGCGCTTCCCGAACGCGACGGTGCGGATCGAGCATGTCGGCGCGCGCGAGGTGCGCTTCACGGTGATGTCGTGCCGCTTCGTGCGGTTGTGCCGCGACGCGGGCGTGCCCGAGCTGGCGCCGCTGTTCTGCGCCGGGGACGCCTCGTTTTTCGGCGGCGTCGAGCCCGATGTGGTCTTGCTGCGCGACGAGACGCTGGCGGCCGGGGGCCGCTGCTGTCCGTTCACGCTGAGATTCCGCGATGAGTGAGGCCCGCGCGCCGCGGTGGTGCGGCGGGTCGGTCGATCCCGCGAGCCGGGGGGACAAAATGATGAGCAGGGATCTATTCTGGGCGGCGGCGTTGACCGTCGCGTTGTTCGGTTGGGCGTGTGATGAC
>JAGQJJ010001263.1 GCA_020430675.1 Myxococcales bacterium | reverse complement strand
CACCATGGCCTCGGCCGAGCGGCGGTCGGGCGCGTCGGCGGGCGCCTTGAAGCAGGCCCGGGCCGAGCGCGCGAACACGCCGAAGCCGATCAGCCCGGCGAGAAGGATACCGAGCGGGATGGTGATGGCGCTCATCACAAAAGGGTAATGCACCGGGAACGGCGGCTTGAAATAGAGGAAGCCGAAGTAGTCGACCGGGTAGTCCACGTGCCGCGCGTGGAAGGCGAAGTAGCTCCGCAGCCGCGGGAGGGTGTCGTAATAGAGCCACGGCCAGTGCGCCAGGAAGACGACCAGCCCGAGCACGATGAGGCTGACCGCGATCCACGAATAATAGGTCAGCGGGCCGCGCTGGCCCGCGGGGGCGCGCCAGGCGCCGGTGCGGCGGCGGAACGTCCAGGTGTCGAGCGCCGCGACCGCCAGCAGGGTGAACGGCACGAAGAAGGTGTTGAGCTTGGTGGCGAGCCCCAGCCCAAAAGCCACGCCGCACGCGATCGCCCACCCTCGGCTGCGCGCGGCGCGCAGATAGGTGTAGCAGATGAGCAGCGTCATGAAGGTGACGGGGCCGTCGAAGCACGCCAGATGCGAGTGGAAGAACACCCGCGGGATCAAGATGCCCGCGAGGACGCCCAGCACGCCAGCGAGGCGGCCGTGCAGCATGAGGCCAAGCAGAAACGCCAGCCACGAAGCGAGCGCGGCCATCACCATCGTCGGCAGGCGATAGGCCGTCATGTTGCTGTCGATGACGCCGAGCTTGTCGTGCAGCACGCGGTGGCTGACGCCAAACAGCATCTTCATCAGGACCGGGTGCTCGTGGTTGTACTCGAAGCCGCGGTCGATCTCGGTCCGCGAGAACGAGGCGACCTTCGAGTCGAAGAGGCCGTCGACCCAATCGGCGGCACGGTCGGCCGCGTAGAAGTAGAAGCTCTCGTCGCGCGGTACGCCGACCTGGGCGGCCGTCGACAACAAGAACGTGAGGTGCAGGAGCGCCAGCCCGAAGCCGATGAGGTGATCGCGGCGGCGCAACGCGATGAGCGGGTTGATCATCGGCTGGCCTTTCGCAGCGTGGGGTCGATGCACAGGTGGGCGTCGACCGTCGACTCGGTGGTGGCTTCGATGCGCAGCGGCCCGCTGCCGGTCAACGGCACGCGCCAGCGCCGCCAGCCCT
>JAGQJJ010001262.1 GCA_020430675.1 Myxococcales bacterium | reverse complement strand
GCCGCGGCCCGGCATCACCGGGGTGAGGTCCGCACCTTCTGCATGGTCATGGCCGAAGCGGCCGCGCAGTCCGAAGCCGCGCAGGCGGCCCACGCGAGCCAGCTTGAAGCACTGCGCGCCGAGCACGCTGAGGCCATGGCGCAGGCCGCGCAGGCGGCTGCGACCCGCGAAGAGGCGCTGCGCTCGGCGCACGCCGAGGCACTGGCGCAGTTTGAAGAAGAGGCCGCCGGCCGCCTCGACGCCCTGCGCGCCGAGCACGCCGCCACGTTGGCCGAGACCGCGCTGCTGCACGAACAGGCGCAAGCCGAGGCGCAGACGGCGCACGCCGCGGCGCTGGCGGCGGTTGAAGCCCGCGCCAGCGAGACATCGGCCGCCCTGGCCCAAGCGCATCAGGATCTGGCCCAGACCACCGCCGAGCGCGAGCGCCTGACCGCGGCCCTGGAAGAGAGCCGCAACGTTGAAGAGCGCCTCGAAGGCGAGGCGGCCCGGGCCCGCGCCGAGCTCCAGGCCCGCACGACGACGCTCACCGCGACCGAAACCACGCTGGCGACGGTGCGCGACGCGCTGGAGCAGGCCCGCGCCGCGGAACGCGCCCTGCGCGCCCGCGCCGAAGCCCGCGTCGAGCTGGTCGACAAGGCCCGCACCGCGCTGGCGGTGGCCCAGGCCTTCCTCGCCGACATCGAAGAGAGCGACCTCGACGGCTCGGGGTCGCCGGCGCAATGAAGCGGGTCGTCGAGCTGATCGCCCAGAAGCGAGAGGGCGGGCGTCTGGCCGAGCGGGACATCCGCGCCCTGATCGCCGCCTACTCCGCCGATGAGGTGCCCGACTACCAGATGGCCGCCCTGCTGATGGCCGTCTTCTTCCGCGGCCTCGACGCCGGTGAGCTGGCGGCCTGGACCGACGCGATGCTGCACTCGGGCGAGGTGCTCGATCTGTCGAAGCTGGCCGGGCCAAAGGTCGACAAACACAGCACCGGCGGCGTCGGCGACAAGATCAGCCTGCCGCTCGCCCCGCTCGCCGCCGCCTGCGGCCTGCGCGTGCCCATGATCAGCGGCCGCGGCCTGGGCCATACCGGCGGCACGCTCGACAAGCTGGAGAGCATCCCCGGCTTTCGCACCGGCCTGTCGCTCGACGGCTTCATCGACCTCGTCGGCACGCTTGGCGTCGGCCTCATCGGTCAGACC
>JAGQJJ010001261.1 GCA_020430675.1 Myxococcales bacterium | reverse complement strand
AGTGGTGTTCCCAGGTGTCCCGCGCCCCGCCCTTGTTCGTGCGGTACGCGATGCTGACGATGCGCCCCGGCTCGAAGGCCGTGGCGATGGGCGCTTCCGCGCCGAGATACAAGTGCCGCCCGTGCTGGTCGGTGAGCAGATGCACCCGCCCGCCGGTGACCCGCACCAGCTCGCCGTGGCGCAGCCGCAGGTCGACCAGCTCGCCGAGCTGCGCGGTGACGCGCGGAATGTCGCGCGGCCCGAGCAGCGGCAGCTCGCGGTCGGGCGGCGCCCCCCAATGGAAGGCCCAATACATCCGCCTCGCCGCGGCGAGGTCGAACGGATCGACGCCCGGCGGGTCATCGCCCCGCCCCACGGAGCTTCCCCTGAATGCGGCGCCCGGCCTTCTCGGCCGCGGCCTTCAACCGCGCCCGGTGGCGCCACGCGAGCAGCCCGACGCCGACCAGCGCCGCGCCCCCCACCGCCCACCAGATCTTCGCGTTGCTCGCCTGCGTCTTGCGAATCTCGGCCGAGACCTTGCGGCTCTCGGCCAGGCCGCCGAGCATCTGCGCCGCCGCGGCGCGCACCGCCGGGTCGCTGCTCGACAACGCTTCCTTGAGACTGGCCACCGCCTTCGCGTCGGCCTCGGCGACCCGCACCTCTTCGTCCTCGAAGAACTTCAGGAGCGAAGCGAGGCTGTCGATGACGAGCGTCACGCCCCCGAACGCGAGCAGCGTCAGGATGGGAAAGACGCCCAGCGGCTCGGGCCCCACTGCCACGACCAGTGGCCACCCGGCCAATGGCTTCGCGGCCTGCGCGTCGCCCTGCTGACAGACCCGGACGTCGACCGTATCGGGCAGCGCGGCCAGGCCGAGCTTGCTGTCGATCTTGTCGTAGATCTCATCGCGCAGCTTGCGCAGCAGCGCGCGCTGATGTTCGGCCTGCGCGACCAGGCGCCCGTTGCCGACGAAGGCCGCGGCCTCGCGGATGCGCAGCCAGCGCAGCGCCAGGTTGTTGAGCTGGATGATGCGGCAGTGCCGCTCACGCGCCCACTTCTCTTCCCACGACTCGGCGCCAATCGCCTGACGGAACTTGCGCAGCTGGTCGAAGGCAAAGCCGCCCACCGCCTGCGCCGGCCGCGTCATCAACGCCTGCCCGGCCATCGCCGCCGCGCGCGGTGAAGCCAGGAAATCGAGCATCGCGTCG
>JAGQJJ010001260.1 GCA_020430675.1 Myxococcales bacterium | reverse complement strand
GATGTCATCCGCCCCGAGCACATCTTGCAGACGCTGTTCGATGAGGTGGGCATCGGCATGGGGCCCGACCTGCGGGTGCCCGAGTGCCGCATCGATCCGGTCTCGCCCTGCGGCGATGTCTACGCCCTGCCGGCGATGATGCGGGCCTGAGCCCTCAGCGGGCGGCGGCGCGGCGTTCGGCTTCGAAGAGGGTCACTGCCTCGATGCGCAGCGCCGCGGCGCGCGCGTCCTGGCGGGCGGCCACGTCGAGCGCGCGCAGGAAGAGCTGCCAGACCTCGCGACATTCGGCTTCAGCCTCGGCGACCGAGCGCGCTTCGTGCGAGGTGGCGACGGCGTCCAATTCAACCAGGGCTTCGCCGAGCGCCTCGCCAGCGGTGACGCAGGCGTGCAAATGGGCCATCAGCTTGGGGATTTCGGCCAGCGCCGGCGCCAGATCCGCGCGGAGCTGCGGGTCGTCGAGCCGCGCGGCGAAGTCGGCGGTGGCGGCGACCTCGTCGGGCCACGCGGCGTGCACGATGTTGAGGCCGTCGGGGTAGAGCCGATGCAGCGCCTGGGCGACGCGCGCGCGGTCGGCGGGCGGGCCGTGGTCGGCCATGAGCTGCAGGCAACCATGGGCGAAACGATGGCAGTCGTCGTGCACGGTGTCGGCCGCCCGGCAGCGCTCATGTGCCTCGGCGGCGGCCGGTTTGTCGTGGCTGGCTCTCAGCGCGGCGAGGCCGTGGGCGTGCACTTCGTCAAACTCGGTGGCAAAGACGCTGAGATGGCGGTGGGCCGTCAGGCGATCGCGCCAGCCGCGAAAGGCGTCGTAGAGCGCCACCCAGCGTTCGAGCGAGATGTCCTTCATCGACATGACGGCCTCCGCGGTGTTGGGGACGAAGGCACTGTGACCGCGTTCGGCGATGTGGTCAACCGGCCCGAGGGCGCGTCTGGCGGGCTGCACCCGACCGGCGCTTGCGGTATGCTGCGCGCGCTTTGACGGGAGCGCCGATTGCAGACCGTGCCGATCGCGAGCCTGGGCCCCTTCGACCTGTTTGCGCCCGCCGGGCGGGGCGCGATGGCCGAGGTGTGGCATGCAACCCACCGCGCCCGAGGTGTGCCCGTCGCGGTGAAGGTGGTGACTGCGCCCGCCGGCCGGGCCGAACGCTACCGGCGCATGTTCGCCGACGAGGTGCGATCCACCGCCCG
>JAGQJJ010001259.1 GCA_020430675.1 Myxococcales bacterium | reverse complement strand
TGCCTCGATGGCATCAACGAGTACGCGTGTGATTGCCCCGCGGGGTACTCCGGGACGAACTGCGAGACCGAGATCGACGAATGCGCCTCGGCCCCCTGCCAGAATGGTGGGCTGTGCCTCGATGGCATCAACGAGTACGCGTGTGATTGCCCCGCGGGGTACTCCGGGACGAACTGCGAGGTCATCGACAATCCGTGCGAACCCAATCCGTGCGAGAATGATGGCGTCTGCCTCCCCAACGGGGTCGACTTCAGTTGCGCCTGTGGCGCTGGCTGGACCGGGCCGACTTGCGCGGAAGTCAGCAACCCGTGCGAACCCAATCCGTGCCAGAACGCCGGCGTCTGCATCCCCGCCGGCAGCAGCTACAGTTGCAGCTGCCAGACGGGTTGGCAGGGGCCGACCTGCGAAGAGCCTTCCGTGCAGGGCTATGACTGCGCCGACAACAACCCGTGCACCGCGGAGAACATCGGCAACGGCCAGTTCTACTTCTCCGCCAGCGCCGGCCCGTCCAACTTCATTCAGTGCACCCAGTGGGGCCAGTGTTATGTGATGCCGTGCCCGCCAGGTTCGGTGTGGGACCAGTCGCTCCTGTCGTGCGTCTACTGACGCCCCGCGCTGCGGGTGCCTCGCAGGGCGGGCTGCCGCGTCGCCCGGTGACGCGGGTCGGGGCGCCGTGAGGGGCTGCGGGGCACGCCCGCCGGCTTGTGCCCCCGATTGGTCGGGCTTCCTCGATGCACCTCGCGGCGCGCCTCCACGTTGCCTCTGGGCGCGCTCGCCCTCGGCTGCCGATCCCGGTGGCTCGATATTTTCCTTCTGGTCCCCTACGCATCGACACCCGGGTGCGTTATGCTCCCGCCCCGCCATTCCCGACGGTGAGGTCGCAGACGTGTCCGGCCATAACAAGTGGAGCACCATCAAGCACAAGAAGGCGCGGGCCGATGCCGCGCGGGGCAAGCTGTTCACCAAGCTCATCCGCGAGCTGGTGGTGGCGACCCGCGAGGGCGGCAAGGATGACGCCTTCAACCCCCGCCTGCGCTCGGCCATGGTCGCCGCCCGCGCAGCCAATATGTCGGCCGATACGCTGGAGCGCGCCATCAAGCGCGGCGCCGGCGAGATCGAGGGCGCGACGTATGAAGAGGTGACCTACGAGGGCTACGGCCCCGGCGGCGTCGCCTTTTTCATCGAGGCCACCACC
>JAGQJJ010001258.1 GCA_020430675.1 Myxococcales bacterium | reverse complement strand
CCCGCCCAATTAAGCCAGGGGCCGCAGCCGCCATAAGGGCGGCCGTTGACATCGTCGCGGTGAGTCAACCAGGCCCAGGGCAAAGAGAAGCGGCTGCCGAATGAGCTCTTGCCGATGCCCGGCGGACAGTTCAGGACCAACACGTCCTTTGCGCCAATGAGCACTTGCTGCACCGCGAGCGACAGCACGGTGAGTGGCCGTGACCAAATCAGCTCGGTGTTCTTCGGCACAGCCTCCCAGAGTAGCGCGCCGAAGATCCCGAGGTCGGCCTGCGCTCGGCGTCTGGTTAGCCCCTCAAGGGCGCGTCGACGTTCGCTGCCGCAGTGCAATGCGATGCTCATCAATCGAGATCGCCAAGCGCGAGGCGCGTCAACCGCTCATCGCTGACGGCCTCCAACGGATCGCGCTTCTTGTTGTCGGTCGGCGGGTTGAACAGCTCGGGATGCACCAGGCGCCCGAGCCTGACCTTGGCCTCGGCGCCAGGCGCGCCAGAGAGCACCGCGCTTGTGATCGCCAGGACGACCGACGCGCGGGCCCGGTCGAGCGCGCGGTAGCCCGACGCCGGCCAGCCGCGGGTGCCGCGCTCGGTCATGCGCCCTGCTTCCGCGAGCCACTCCATCGCCTCGGCACGGTCGCAGCCGACGAGCACGAGCGACTCGAGGAAGGGCAGGCCCTGGCCGACGTGCGCCGAGGCCTCGCACACGGCTTCGGGGTCGATTTCGCGCGGCTCTTCGAGCGGGTCGAACACAACTGGTTCGGCCGGCTCGCTCTCGACCAGGCCGAGGCGGCTCAATGCGTCTTCAAGGGCCCCCGCTGCGGCGAGGGCTTCATAGGCCGCCTGCGCCTGCTCGACCCGCTGGTTCAGGATGATCGAGACGGTCTGCCGGCTGAGGTTCAAACGCCGGCCGATCTCGGCGCGGCTGAGCGCCTCGCCGCCAGCGGCCGCGCCCAGCGCGTAGACCAGCGCCAGCTCGCGCTCGCTCAGCTCGTGACCCTGTCGCATGCCGTCAGCGTATGGGCTTGCTGTGGTCACAGCGAGGTGATGCACGCTCAGATCATGGCATTCGCCAGACGAATGACCGGCGAGGCCGTCCGCGCGAGCGATCGGCGCCATGCTGGCCAGCACCGCCAAAATGCCGACCCTGCCCTACATTGCCCACCCCTGCGACGTCGTTTTTCCGCTACTGGCGCGAGTCCGCGGCCGGACT
>JAGQJJ010001257.1 GCA_020430675.1 Myxococcales bacterium | reverse complement strand
AGCACCTGGCCTATAACTGCTCGCCGTCGTTCAACTGGCGGTTGCACCTCGACGAAGCCACGCTCGCCCGCTTCCAGCGCGAGCTGGGCGCGATGGGCTATCGCTACCAGTTTGTCACCCTCGCCGGCTTCCACCAGCTCAACCATGGCATGTTCGAGCTGGCCCGCGGCTACCGCGAAGATGGCATGCGCAGCTACGCCGACCTGCAGGACGCCGAGTTTGCCAGCGAAGCGGTCGGCTACACCGCCACGCGCCATCAGCGCGAGGTGGGTACCGGCTATTTCGACCGGGTGCGGCAGGCCATCGACGGCGGTGAGAGCGCCACGACGGCGATGAAGGACAGCACCGAAAAGGCCCAGTTCGGCGCCAACCACGGCGCCGCGGCCTGATGCTGCCATTGCGCCCGCCCCGCGGCTGAGATAAGGAGCGGCATCACCCCGATCGGGAGCCCGAGATGCCGACTTCGTTTGCCCTCCGAATGCTGTTCGCCGCCGCCATCGCCGCGTCCACGCTGGCCTGTGGCAGCCTGCAGCGCATGATGCGCGGCACCGAGACGCTGGAGGGCCATAAGGTCACCGCGCTCAAAGCCAGCGTGCTCGACGGCGGCGTGCCCGTCTGTGCCGGGCAGCCGGTGCAGGTACAGGTCGTCGCCGAGCTGGCCGATGGCCCGGCGATGTCGACCTGGGTCGCCGGCCAGGAGACCACCGGCAAGCTCGAGTTCGAAGACTTCACCTTTGAGAGCCCGCTGGCGACGGTGCAGCCCGACAACGGCACGCTGGTCGTGCGCAACGACGAAGCACTGCTCAACGGCCCCGCGGTCATCCAGATCACCAGCAAGCACGTGCCCACGGCCACCACGACGCTTGAGGTGGCGCCGCACTTCGGCTGCGGGCTGACGCTCGACTTCAGCGGCCGAGACGGCGCCACCGGCGCGATGGGCCAGGCCGGCGGCAGCGGCGCCTATGGCCGCGACGAGCAGACCAGCCCCTCGTATGCCAAGCCGGGCGGCCATGGCCAGATCGGCGGCCGCGGCGGCAACGGCGGCCGCGGTGCCGCGGGCGAGCACGGCCATGATGTCAGCGTCGAGCTGTCACCCATCGAAGGCAAGGATCTCGTGCGGGCCAAGGTCACCGACCACGGCGCCGGCTCGACGCAGACGGTGGTCCTCGACCCGGGCAAGGGCGCGCGGCTGACCATCAACGCCGACGGCGGCAACGGCGGCGGCGGTGGCAA
>JAGQJJ010001256.1 GCA_020430675.1 Myxococcales bacterium | reverse complement strand
CAACGCCAGATCCTCGACGACCGATCGCGCCCGCGGCTCCAGGGTCGCCACATCGCGCAACGACGCCTCCAGCCGGGCGACAAACGCGTCGTAGCGTTTGTCGTGTCCGGTGGCGGCCATCAGCTCGGCCCGCAGGGCGGGCAGCGTCTCGGGCTCGCGCACCATCGCCCGCAGGACGTCGAGGCAGATGACATTGCCCGAGCCCTCCCAGATCGAGTTGAGCGGCGCATCGCGATACAACCGCGCCAGCGGATGCTCTTCGACATAGCCATTGCCGCCATGGCATTCGAGGGCTTCGTAGACCACCGCCGGGCAGCGCTTGCAGACGTAGTATTTGCCGATCGCGGTCGCGATGCGGGCAAACGCCGCCTGCGCCGGGTCGTCGCGGCCTTCTTCGTAGGCCCGCCCCAGGCGCAAGGCCAGCGCGATCGCCGCTTCGCTCTCCAACGCCAGGTCAGCCAGCACCACGCGCATCAACGGATGCTCGATCAACCGCCGCTTGAACGCCCGCCGGTGCTCGGCGTGGTGCAGCGCGTGCGCCACCGCGCTGCGCATCTGCGCCGCGCTGCCGTTGACGCAATCGAGCCGGGTATGGGCGACCATGTCGATGATGGTGCGCACCCCGCGCCCCGCTTCGCCCACGCGCCACGCGAAGGCCTGCTCGTATTCGATCTCGCTCGACGCGTTGGCGTGGTTGCCCAGCTTGCCCTTGAGGCGCTGCAAGTTCATGGCGTTCGGCCGGTCGTCGGGCGTCCAGCGCGGCACCAGGAAGCAGCTCAGGCCGACGTCGTCGTAGGCCAGCGTCAGAAACAGGTCGCACATGGGCGCCGAGCAGAACCATTTGTGCCCGGTGAGGCGGAAGGTGCCATCGCCCGCCGCCACCGCTTTGGTGCTGTTGGCGCGCACGTCCGAGCCGCCCTGCTTCTCGGTCATTGCCATGCCCACCGTCACCGCCGACTTCTCGCTGGCCGGCACATTTCGCGGGTCATAGGCCGGCGCGACGATGCGCGGCTCCCACTCGGCGGCCAGCTCAGGCGAATGGCGCAGCGCCGGCACCGAAGCGAAGGTCATGGTGACCGGACACCCGTGCGCCGAGTCGATCTGCGTGATCAGATAGGCCCCGGCCAGCCGCGCCACCAACGCGCCCGGCGTCGGGTCACGCCACGGCCGCCCCGCCAGCCCGGCCTCCAAGCTGGTCTTCATCAGCGCGTGATAGCTCGGGTGGAACTCGACCGCGTTGAC
>JAGQJJ010001255.1 GCA_020430675.1 Myxococcales bacterium | reverse complement strand
TCGGGGCTTCGGTCTGCAACGCGCTCAAGGCCTGCGTGGCCGCCTTTGGCTCCACATCGACCAGATCGCCGAGCTGGCCGACGCGCTTCAGCGCCTCGGTGGCGTCGAGCTGCCACACCGCCCAGGCGCGCCGGAACTCGAGCAGGCCGCGCTGCTCGAAGTCGGCGAGCCCCGCGTCGGCGTCATCGACCCGCTGGTCGCGCAGCGCGAGATGAATGGCGTCGAGCCGCTCGTTGACGCGCGCGCTCACCGCCTGCGGCATCGGGCGGCCGCGCAACGTCGTCTGCAGGTCAGCGAAGCGCTGCGACGACTGGTCGTGGCGCGCCACCAGCCCGGCGATGGCCGCGGCCCGGGCCTCGCGCGCCGCGGTGGCGGCCTGTGCGATGACCTGGGCGTCGCGGCTGCCGAGCTTGCTCTCCAACGCATCGCGCGCCTTGCGCAACAGGGCGCGGAACTCGCGGTCCTCCGCGTTGCGTTCGGCTTGTTGCAATGCAGCAAACTCGGCTTGCGCCGCGCCCAGGGCGTCCTGGCGGGCCCCGTAGCGCACGAGCACCTCGCGCGTCAGATAACCGAGCAGTACGCCCACCGCGACCAGCACCACGATCCACCACGAGGCGATGCGGGTGTCGATGTCGACCCGAACGTCGATCGGCTCGTGCAGCTCGCGCGCGGTGACGCGCAGCGTGCCGGTGGCCTTGCCCGCCGGCAGCTTGCCGTCGACGCCGTAGGCGATGCCGACCGCGCCGCCGGGCGCGATATCGGTGGCGTCGGGCGTGGCGGTCAGCGTGCCCACGATCGGCGTGTCGCCCATGACCAACGCGCCGACCTGCTGCACGCGCAGGTCGGTGAGCCGCGCCAGGCCGCTGGTCTCGCGCAGCACGAATGGCGCTGCCGCCGAGGTGCCGCGCCCGAAGATCAGGTTGCGCTCGGTGTGCAGCGACAGGCGCTCGGGCGTGTTGACCGATGGCGCGGCCAACGTGAGCTGCAACGCCACGTTCAGCGCCGCGAGCCCCGGCCCCTCGACGCGCAGCCGCAACGAGTACTGGCCGGGCGGCAGCTGCGCGGTGTCAGCCGTGAGGCGCACGCGCGGCTCGCCGCCGGGCGTGAGGTCGACCTGGAAGTAGGCGTCGTAGGCCACCGGCGGCAGGCCGTGCGTCGCTTCGAGCAGCGTGACCCGGGCCCCGGCCGGCAGCGCGTCGCGCGCGTCGAGCGGGATGAGCAGCGTCTCGGGCGCGCCGGTGCGA
>JAGQJJ010001254.1 GCA_020430675.1 Myxococcales bacterium | reverse complement strand
AACAGGGTGACGATATGCGGGTGGCGCAGCTGGCTGATGGTGCGCGCTTCGTTGAAGAAGCGCCGCTCGGTGTCGGGGTTGGCGGCCAGCTCGCGGGGCAGCACCTTGAGCGCCACGTAGCGCTCCAGCATCTTCTGGCGGGCTTTGTAGACGACGCCCATGCCGCCGGTGGCGATCTGTTCGAGCACCTCGTAGCGGTCGGCGATGGTCTTGCCGATGAGCGAGCCGGGGTGATTCTGCCCGGGGGCTTGCAGCTCGCCGCCGTCGAGGGGGCAGAAAGTCACGCCCTCGTCATACCGCGCGTCGCAGATGGGACAGATTCGGGTCACGCGGGCTCGGAGCGGCGCCTGGAAGGCGATATGCTGGAAAATTTAATCGCCACTGTACAACATCTCAGCCTGACGGTCGATTATATGGGCATTCGCGGACGGAATGCCCCTGTCGTTTGTCAGGATCAGTTGCCGCGGACGATGCGCCGCGCGCCGTGCGCTTCCAGCCAGGCGATGACCCGGTCGGTCAGGTCGCCGGTCACGGCGACATCATCGCCCTCGCGCCGGGCGGCGCAGCCCAGATCGCGGCGCAGCGCGCGCACGGTCGGGTCGAGCGCGTCGCCGAGCGGGGCGAGGCCGCTGATGAGCACCACCGGGTGGCCGCCGCGCCCTTTTTTGCTGCGCTTGACAACAAGCCGGCCGAGGGCCGACAGGTCGACGCCGGCTTTGGCCGCCGGCGCCGTGGGTGGGGCCGGCGTGGCAGGAGCGGGCGTCGCGGGCGCGACGCCGAGCAGATCGCCGAGCTGACCGGGGCCCGCGACGACGCGCTGGCGGCGCGCGCGGCGGCCGAGTCGGCCGCAGCCGCGCAGCTTGCGCAGAACGAAGCGGCGCACGCCGAGGTGCTCGGCCGACTGACCGAGTCGCGCGACGCCGCCCTGGCCATGCTCGAAGCGGAGCAGGCGGCCAACCGCGAGACGCAGGAGCAGCAGCAGGCGGCGCATCAGGCGGCGCTGGCCGAGGCCGAGGCGCGCCACGCCGAGGCGATCGAGGCGCTGAAGGCGGCCCAGGTCGCCGAGATGCGCGAGCTGAAGGCCGAGCACGGCGAGGTGATCGAAGCGACGCACGCCGCGCACCGCGAGACGTTCGACGCGATGCGCTCCGAGCACGACACGGCGCTGGAGAACACCCGCCAGCGCGCGGCAAACGCGCAACGCGACCTGGAAGCCCGGCACGCCGCGGCCATCGAGGCGCTCAAGGGCG
>JAGQJJ010000124.1 GCA_020430675.1 Myxococcales bacterium | reverse complement strand
CTTCTTTCGGTGGATCCTGACGCCCTACGAGAACCTGCCGAGCGAGGTCGCGGTGGTGACCTGGCGGTGGCGCTACGAGGCGCCGTGCGTGCAAGTTGATGAAATCAATGATTTTCTCGACCGGCACTACCGGCAGGCGCCCGAGGACATCGCCAGCGAAGGCGCCTTCGACGACGGCTTCATCGGGCGGTGAGCCGGCGGTGCCGGGGCCCTGACGAGGAGGCGGTTGAGGCATGAGCGGAGACGAAGCCGCGGCGCCGGACGGCACGCCGGTCATCCTGCTGGCCTTTGCCAACGATCGGGTCGGCGATGGCTATCTGCGCGATCTGGTGCGCGAGCAGCGCGAGATCGAGCGTGCTTTGAGCAGCGCGGGTGAGCGGGTCAAGGTCGTCGTGGCCGGCCATGTGCGGCTCGACGACCTGTACGACCTGATCGCCAAATACAATGACGATATAGTCATATTTCACTACGGCGGCCATGCGCAACCCGATGCGCTGCTGTTGGAAGACGACGCCGGGCACGCGGTGGCCGCCAACGCGACGGGGGTGGCGGAGCGGCTTGGCCAGCTGCCGGCGCTGGCGTTGGTCTTCCTCAACGGGTGCACCACCGGGCCCCAGGTGCAGGCGATGCAGGCCCATTGCGCGGTCCCGATCATCGCCACCGATGTTGCCATCCGCGACGGCGTCGCCTGCGATTTTGCCTACCGCTTTTACGATGACCTGAGCCGCGGGCGGTCGATCGCCGCGGCCTATGCCAGCGCCGAGAGCCGGATTCGCGCCGCGCTGAGCGACCCGGCGGCGGCGACCGAGACGCGCATGCTGCGACCCGTCAGCGGCGGCGGGCAGGCGGAGTGGCCGTGGCGGTTGCACGCCCCGCGCGACCGGCCCGCGGCGACACAGTGGCGGCTGCCCGTCGGCACGCACTGGGCGCTTTGGGTGGCGGTTGCGATCGCGCTGGTGGCCCTCGGCGGGGTGGCGGCCTGGGCGCTCTCTCGCGGGGAGCAACCGGCCGGCGTGGTGTCAGGTCCGGCCGACGCCGCGCGCGAGGCGGCCGCGGCGCCGGTCGCCCCGGCGCCGCTCGATGCCTGGACGCGCGCGCAGATCGCCGAGCTGGCCACGCTGGAGGTGGACGCGGTGCCGGCGAAGCTGGCGGTGCTGCTGGCGAGCGGCCTGGCGGTGGATGATCTGGTCCGCCTGATGCCCGATCGCTCGGGTGATGATTGGGTCTATCTGCTGGCGGAGTGCTTCCCGAGCGGGTTTGCCGACCCGAAGGGCGCGGTGCATCTGGCCATGGCGGCGCGGCGGCTGCGCGATGTCGACACTGCGGCTTTCGCCGGGCTGTCTTCGACCCGGGTCGCGATCGCCTTTGGTGCGATGCTCGCCAGCGTGGAGATCGCGGGCCGGGCCGGGGCCGATCCGCCCGCCGTGGAGGCGCTGCGGCAGCAGGTGCTCGCGGCCTTGCGCGCGCGCTTCGGCCCGCCGCCGCCCGCGCTGCTGGCCGAGATCGCCGGGCAGATGGTGGACTTCGCGCCGGGTCGGTTTGCCATGGGCGACGGGCCGACGCACGAAGTCGAGCTGACGCGCGCGTTTCAGCTCGGCGCCTTCGAGGTGACCAACCGCCAGTTTCGACGCTTCCTGGCGGACCATCGGCCCAGCGACGCGGACGATCTGCCGGCGGTTGGTCTGAGCTGGTATCAGGCGGTCGCGTTCGCCGCGTGGCTCGACGCGCGGCTGCCGACCGAAGCGGAGTGGGCGTATGCGGCCCGCGATGGCGGCCAGGTGCGCACCCGGTATTGCGCCGGCGACACCGAGGCCGATCTCGACCGTGTGGCATGGCATATCGGCAACAGCGGACGGCAGCTTCACCCGGTGGGTCAGCGCGAACCCTGCGGGTCGGTGGGGCGCAAGCTGTATGACATGCTGGGCAATGCCTCCGAGTGGTGCGCGGACACCGCGGGTCTGCCGGCCACGGCTTCGCAGGTGGACCCCGCCGGCCCGCTGCTCGGCGCAAAGCGGGTCATTCGCGGCGCATCGTATCGTTCAAAGGCGCCGGGCGGGCTCGGTGAGCGCGTCGTGAGCGATCCGCGCTCGGTGAACGACGCCAAGGGCTTCCGCCTCGCCCGGCCGGTTCGTCGGGCGCTATGAGCCGGGCAGGATGAACGGGCCGGTGACGCGGGCGAGGAAGCCGGCGACAAAGGGCAGAATGACCGACACCACGATGCGCAGAGCGGTCAGGCGCCAGCCATAGAAGCCGATCTCAAGCGGCACGCGGATGAACGAGAGCGTGGCCATCGAGGTGAGGTAGGTGACCAGTACGCCGGGGCCGACGCCGGCTTTGTACAGCGCGGCGACGAGCGGCAGGCCGATGATGCTGCCGGCGGGGGTGAGCACGCCAGCGAGCCAGGCGACCGCCTGCCCGCGCCAGCCGGCGGCGTCGCTCAGCCAGGTCTCGACGATCTGCCGCGGCAGCAGCACGTCGACAAAGCCCATGATGATGAAGGCCACGAGCAGCACCGGCGCAAAGCGCAGGCCGTTGGTGGCGGCGCTCTTGAAGCCGGCGCCGACCGCGCCGTTGCCCTGCCAGGCGGCGACGCCGATGAGCGCAAGCACGGTGACGCCGAGGGCGATGAGGGAGACTTTCACGCTGCGTTCTCCACGTCGTCGAGGATTTGCACGAAGCCGCGGTCGCCGTCGACGCGCACGCGCTGGCCGGTGCGGATGGCGGTGGTGGCATCGGGCACGCAGACCACCGCGGGGATGCCATACTCGCGGGCCACGACCGAGCCATGGGTCATGAGACCGCCGACCTCCATCACCAGGCCCGCGGCGTTGAGGAACAGCGGCGTCCAGCCCGGGTCGGTGAACGGCGCGATCAGGATCTCACCCTTGTTCAGCACCTCGGTCTGGGGGTCGCGCACCACCCGGGCGATGCCTTCGACCACGCCGGCCGATGCCGGGCTGCCGGCCAACGCGCCCTCGGGCACGTCGCCTTCGTGGCGCACGATCGGCACCTCGCCTTCGCTGGTCATCACCCGCGGCGGCGTCATGCCCTGCTCGCGCGCAAAGACGGCGCGTCGCTCGGCGGCGTCGGCGCGCAGGTCGCGGCCCTGTTCGAGCGCATCGGCCAGGGTCACGAAGTCAAACAGCCAGACATCATCGCCGCGCTCCAGCAGGTCGCGGCGCACCAACTCGGCGGCGGCTTCGAGCGCAACCGCGCGCACGCGGGCGTACAGGCGCACAAGGAAGAACTTGGGGTGTTCGCGCACCGGCATCAGGTGGCGGAAGACGCGGATCAGGCGCCGCACAATCGGCCGGCGCAGGGCGCTCGCGGCGTCAATGAGGCGCGCGGTGGCGGCGTCGGCGGCTTCGCTGAGCGCGGCGTGGTGCTGGCGATGGGTGCCGCCCTCGACATGGCTCAGGTTGCCGGCGACCGCTTGCAGCACCGAGGTCGGATCATCGCGCCAACGCTTGCGGCTGATGTCGATCTCGCTCGGCCCGCGGTCGCCGTACTTCGCCAGGAAGGCATCGAGCGCGGCGAGGAAGACCGGGCCGCCTTCGGTGTTGGCCAGGCTGTTGCGATCGACGCGCCCGGCGCGCAGGGCGGCGACCACCGCCGGGTGAGCGCGCGCGGTGTCGGCCAGATCGCCGACCGCGAGGTCCATTACCGTGGTCACATTGCCATGCAAGCCCCGGCCGAGCGCGTCGATGTCGGCGCCGTGGCCGGGCAGCAGCCGCCGCAGCATCTTGTCGGCGAACATGGGGGCGAAGATCAGCGGCGGAACGGTGCCAAACAGGCTCTCGATCTCGGTGCACAGCACCGCGCGGCAGATGCGCAGGCGCTCGGCGGTGGTGGCCCCGGCGGCGATGGCACGACTGGCTTCGGCGAGGCGGTTGTCGAGCCAGCCGCCCGCGAAGTTGAGCGCTGGCGTGGGATCGCGAAAGAGGAGCCAGCTCAGCGCGCGGCCGAGCTTGGGGCCCAGGCCGCGCAGCAGGGCCAGATAGCTGACCTTCGGGCCGGCGCGGAAGGCATCGCGCTCGGCGACTTGAGCCAGCCCCTGGGCGATGAGGTGATCGGCGATGCTCACCGCGCCGGTGAAGCGCTTTGCCATCCATTTGCGCCGCACCAGGGGGCTCAGGTCGAGGTACAGCCGGCTGCCCGCCGAGACGAAGTACGGGTTGGGGCCCACCTCGCCGGACGGGCGACCGAAAGGCAGCACCAGCTGCCAGACGCGGCGCGCCAGCAAGGGCATGGCATCGGTCATCACCTGGAAGTGATTGAATGACACATAGGCATGCAGCGCGCCGTCGGTCGGCATGGGATCGGGCAAGGGATACAGCGAGGTGATCGGGCGGGCCTGCACGATGTAGATCTCGCCCTCGGCGACGCACCACTCCACGTCTTGCGGCCCGCCGCGCAGCTTCTCGATGCGGGCGCCCATCTCGGCGAGGCGCAAGGCTTCGTCGTCGCTGAGCACGCGGGCGTGACGGCGTTCGGGCGGCAGGTCGACCTGCACCGTGCCGCCGCCTTCGATGGGTTCGATGGCCAGCGCCTTGTCGCCGATGACCACGTCGATCACGCGGCGGGCGCGCACGTCGACGGTGTACAGATCGGCCGAGACCAGGCCCGAGACGAGCGCTTCGCCGAGCCCGAAGCCGGCGTCGATGCGGGTGGTGAAGCGATGGCCGCTGACCGGATCGCCGGTGAACAGGATGCCCGCCTTCTGCGGCAGCACCATGCGCTGCACGACCACCGAGAGCGCGACCTCGGTGTGGTCGATGTTGTTGCGGCGCCGATACAGGATGGCGCGGTCGGTGAACAGCGAGGCCCAGCAGGCGCGCATGCGATCGAGCAGCGCGTCGGCGCCGACGATGTTGAGATAGGTGTCCTGCTGGCCGGCAAACGACGCATCGGGCAGGTCTTCGGCGGTGGCGCTCGATCGCACGGCGTAGGCCCGCGATTCGCCCAGCTTGCGCCAGGCGGCGAGCACCTCGTCGGCGATGGCTTGCGGCACCGAGCGCGCTTCGAGGTGGCCCCGCACGCGCGCGCCCACGACGCGGGTCGCTTCGACGTCATCGGCGCCGAGCGCGTCCATCTCGGCCAGCAGGCCGGGCCACTCGGTGTCATCGGCCAGGAAGGCACGGTAGGCATCGGTGGTCACACAGAAGCCCGGGGGCACAGGCACGCCAGCGCGGGTGAGCTCACCCAGATTGGCGCCTTTGCCACCCACGCGAGGCAGATCGGCGGCGCCGACCTCGGCAAAAGCAAGGGTCCAGGTCATGGCAGGTTCTCCTTGGGGGTGACACCCCGAATCAGCAGGCGGGCGATGAAGCGACCGTCGGCGTCGGGCTCGATGGCGCGCTCGTGCGCGCTCATGCCCACGACCAGGCCGAGGAAGGCCGCGGTGAGGCGGGCGGCGTCGCCTTCGAGGCGGCCGCCGTCGATGTGATGGGCAAAAAACACGTGCAGGCGGTCGCGGGCGCGGCCTTCGTTGACGCGCATCTCGTTGGCCAGCAGCGCGCTCTGCGGGTCGCCGGCAAACGCGAGGCGCATCAGCGCGGGGAAGCGGGCGGCGAAGCGGAGCGCGGCGGTGGCCATATGGGCCAACTCGGTCTCGGGGTCGCCGTCGAGGTTCATCTCGCGGGCCACGCGGCGCGGGGTGCGCTCGTTGCCGAAGGCGCGCAGCAGCGAGGCGCGGTCGCCGAAGTGGCGGTAGACGGTGGCCTCGCCGAGCCCCGCCTGCCGCGCCACCGCTTCGATGGTCAGCCCGGCGGGGCCGAGGCGGCCGAGCACTTCGCCGACGGCGTCGAGCGCGCGTTCGCGGGTGCCGGTGGCGAGCGCGTCGACCGAGACGCCCCGCGTGGTGGCGAGGCGGGCGAGCAGGCCGTCCTTGTCGCCGAAGCGGCGGTAGAGCGTGCCGCGGGCCACGCCGGCCCGGGCGGCGACGCGCGCCATCGACAGATCACCGTCTTCATCGAGCACGGCGGCGGCGGCTTCGAGGAGGGGGGCATCGGGGTCGGTCATGATGTCTCGTGAGACAATTTGATTGTATAGCCAATCAATATGTCTCGAAGCGGGCGCTTGTCAAGCGGCAGACGCGCGTCCTTGATGCGGGGCGAGCTGCCTGGGGCGATGTCGGTCAGGCGCGCAGGGCGTCTACGGCCGCGACCACCCGCTCGGCGGCGTGCCCATCACCGAAGGCGTCGACCGGTGGCCGCGGCTCGGGCCGCGGGCGCGTGGCGGCGGCGACGATGGCCGCGGGGTCGGCGTCGGCGAGTTGGTTCCAGCCACCGGCCAGCGTCTCGGGCCACTCGGTCTCGGCGCGCAGGGTGGTGCAGGGCGTGCCGGCGAAGAGCGCCTCTTTCTGCACGCCGCCCGAGTCGGTGAGCACGCCACGGCAGCCGGCGAGCAGCGCGGCGAAGTCGAGGTAGCCGAGCGGTTCCACGCAGACGACGCCGGGCGGGGCCTTGATGCCGGTCTTCTTCAACGCGGCGGCGGTTCGCGGATGCAACGGCAGCAACGTGGGGTGGGGCAGGGCGCCGAGCGCTTCGAACAGCGCGCGCAGGCGCCTCGGGTCATCGGTGTTGGCTGCGCGGTGCACGGTGGCCAGGTAGAAGCCCTCGCGGCGCGCGGCGCGTTCGGGCAGGGCGGCGAGCGGTCCTTCGGGCGCGATGTCATCGCCGGCGAGTCGGCGCGCGATGGGGGTGTCGGCGGCGGCCGCGGCGACCCGGCGCGCGAGGTCGAGCATGACGTCGCCGACAAACGCCGCGCGCGCGGCGAGGCCTTCGACGCCCAGGCGCAAGACCGCGCGCCGGGTGGGGCAGAGCAGCGCGTCCGCGACGTGATCGCAGACCACGCGGTTGATCTCTTCGGGCATGTCGCGCACGTCGGCGCGCAGGCCGGCTTCGACGTGCGCCACGCGCCAGCCGAGCTTGGCCGCGGCGAGGGCGCCGGCCAGGGTGGTGTTGGTGTCGCCGTAGACCACCGCGACGCCCTGCCCGAGCGGGGCGAGCGCGGCTTCGATGCCCGCGAGCATGGCGCCGGTCTGTGCGCCGTGCGGTCCGCTGCCCACGCCGAGGCTGATGTCGGGCGCGGGCAGGGCGAGGTCCGCGAAGAAGATGTCGGACAGCGCCGGCGCGTAGTGTTGGCCGGTGTGCAGCAGGCGCGGGCGCTGCGCAGGCGGCGTCACCGCGAGCACCGCGGCGGCCTTCACAAACTGCGGCCGCGCGCCGACGATGTGCACGACGGGTCGGTCCATCGACACCTCCGGGCGGCAGGGTAGCCCGAATTGGCGCCGGGCGCATCCACCCTCCTGGCAACGAGTGGAGGGCCGTGATACCCAAATGCGGGAAGCGGAAGGAGTGCGCAATGCGCGGTGCAATCGTGGTGCTGGTGGTGGTCGGGGCGGCGTTGTGGGCCTGCGACTCCGACGATGACGGCGAGGTGGATGCACAGGTGGCGGGGGACTGCATCTGCCCCGACGTCACCCCCGATGCCGCGCCGCCGCCGCCGGAAGACATGATGGCGCCGGGCGACATGCGCGAGGGTGATCAAGCGGTTGCGGATGCCATGGCCGACGATGCGATGCCGGGCGATGCCCTGCCTGGCGATGCCCTGCCGGGCGATGCCATGCTCGGTGATGCCATGCCGCCCGCCGATGCCATGCCGCCCGATGCCGCGGTCGATGCCAGCGTCGCCTGCGCCGAAGAGGGCGAGGCCATCCCGGTGGTGCCCGGCGCGCCCGAGTGCTGTGCAGGCCTCTTCCCCACATCATGCGACGCGCCGCTCGCCGATGGCACCTGCCCCGAGGGCTGCGATGGCGCGTCGATCTGCACCGCCTGCGGTGACGGGCGCTGCGGGCTGGGCGAGAACATCTGCAACTGCCCGCTCGACTGCGACGACGCGGCCTGCGCCGGCGCGGGCGAGGTCGTGCCCGTGGTGCCCGGCGCGCCGATGTGCTGCCAGGGCCTGTCGCCGATCGGCTGCGATCGCCCGGCCGCCGATGGCAGCTGCGGGGCGGATCCCTGCGTCGGCGCGTTTGTCTGTGCCGCCTGCGGCGACGGGGTCTGCGGGCCGGGCGAGAACCCGTGCAACTGCGCGGTTGACTGCGCGGGCGGCGGCGAGTGCGTGGGCGAGGGGGACTCGGTGCCGGTGGTGCCCAACGCGCCGCAGTGCTGCCCGAACCTGACGCCGGTGGGCTGCGAGGTGCCCGACGCCAACGGCGTGTGCCAGGAATGCGTGGGCGCTTCGCGCTGCACGCGCTGCGGCGATGGGCAGTGCGGCGTGGGCGAGAACATCTGCAACTGCCCCGATGACTGCGATCCCAACGTGCCTTGCCGCGACACCGTCAACTGTCTGTTCCAGGGCGCGCCCATCCGCTGCCTGGGCGCGTGGCGGTGCGATCCCAATCACACCCGGCCGAGCGACGCCGACGGCGAGCGGGGGTGCACCTATACCTGCTGGTTCAACCTGCCCGATTGCGTCGATGGCAACTGCGCCGGCGGTGACATCTGCGCGCCGTGTCCGCAGGAAGGTGGGGCTTGCGGCGATCGCGACATGATGTGCTTTGACCCGGGCAACCTCTGATGGCCCAATGGAC
>JAGQJJ010001253.1 GCA_020430675.1 Myxococcales bacterium | reverse complement strand
GACCGATACCGGCCCCTGTCAACGGGGCACCGAGCGCTGCGCGAACGGGCAGTGGCAGTCGTGCCAGGGCGAGATCGCGCCGGTGGCCGAGCAGTGCAACGGGGTTGACGATGACTGCGACGGCGCGGCCGATGAGGGCGATCCCGGCGCCGGCTTCGGCTGCGACGCCAGCGGCGGCCAGGGCGGCGAGTGCGTGGCCGGCACCACCTTCTGCGCCGGGGGCCGCATCGGCTGCGCGCCGGGCGAGCCGGGGGCCGAGCTTTGCAACGCGCTGGACGATGACTGCGATGGTGCGACCGATGAAGCGGTGCCAGAAGGCGATCTGTGCGGCACGGGGCGGCTCGGCGTCTGTGCGGTCGGCCTGACCGAGTGCCGCGCGGGCGCGCCGCTGTGCCTGTCGCGACGCGATCCGTCGGCCGAGCGCTGCAACGGGCTCGACGATGACTGCGATGGCAGCATCGACGAGGGCGCGGCCGAGGTGGGCTCGGGCTGCGCGACCGGACTGCTCGGGGCGTGCGCGATGGGCACGCGGCAATGCGTGGGCGGGGCGCTGGTCTGCCGCGGGCTGATCGCGCCGGTGCCCGAGACCTGCAATGGCAGCGACGATGACTGCGACGGGCTGGCCGACGAGCGGCAGCCGGGCGCGGGCCTGGGCTGTGATCCGGGCGGGCCCGATGACGGGGCCTGCCGCACGGGCACCACCGCCTGCGCCGATGGCGCGCTGGTCTGCGTGCCAGGCGAGCCGGGCGCCGAGCGCTGCGACGGCCGCGACGATGACTGCGACGGGCGCATCGACGAGCAGATCCCCGAGGGCGGCGCCTGTCAGACCGGTGAGCCCGGCGTCTGCGCCGCCGGTGGCCTGGCCTGCCGCGCGGGCGGCTTTGTCTGCCTGCCGCGCGTGGCCGCTTCGGCCGAGGCCTGCAACGGGCTCGACGACGACTGCGATGGCAATACCGACGAAGGTGCGCTGGCCGGCGTGCCCTGCCAGACCGGATCGCCTGGGGCCTGCGCCGCCGGTACGCTTCGCTGCGTGGCCGGGGCGCCGGTCTGCACGCCGCGCGTGGTGCCGATGCTCGAGACCTGCAACGGCGCCGACGACGACTGCGATGGCGCGACCGATGAAAGCAACCCAGGCGCGGGCTTCGCCTGCAACGCGGGGCAGCCGGGCCAATGCGCCGCGGGCAGCACCGCCTGCGTGGGCGGGGTGACGGTCTGCCAGCCGGGCGCGCCGGGCGCCGAGACGTGCAACGGCGT
>JAGQJJ010001252.1 GCA_020430675.1 Myxococcales bacterium | reverse complement strand
CTGGGCGCGCGCCGAGACGACGGACGACGCGCTTGAGGTCGAGATGGCCCACGAGGGGCCGACTTTCGCCGTTTGATGATTCGCCGCGCGCGGCGAAGCGCCTGCCTCCTCATCCCATTTTGCATCCTGATCGGCTGTGGCCCGAGCGTTGCTCGCCCCGGTCCGATTGCGCCGGCACCTGCTGCCGCGCCGCGCATCGCTGTCGAGCGCCTCGATGGCATCGCGCTCAGCCTGTACTTCGAAGACGCCGCCCGCGACCTGACCTATGAGCGCATGCTCGACGACATCGTCGCCATCGGCGCGCGGCACGTCTCGCTCACCGTGCAGTGGGCCCAGACCGATGTGCGGGCCAGCGCGCTCGCGCCGCACGCGACCGAGACCACACCCGATGCGACCGTTCGCCGCGTGATGCGGGCCGCGCGAGCGCGGGGGCTCTCGGTCATGGTCTTCCCCATCGTCTGGGTCGAGAAGCGCGCCATGGGCGAGTGGCGCGGCACGCTGGCGCCCACCGACGAAGCAGCCTGGTGGCGGAGCTACCGCGCTTTCATCCTGCACTACGCCGGGCTCGCGGCCGCTGAGGGCGCCGACCTGTTCAGCGTCGGCAGCGAGTTTGCCTCGCTCGAAGACCGCGAAGCGCGCTGGCGAGCGCTCATCGCCGAGGTGCGCGGTGTGTTTTCGGGCGCACTTCTCTACTCGGCCAACTGGGATCACTATGCCGAGGTGCCGTTCTGGGACGCGCTCGACGCCATCGGGCTGACCGGCTATTACCGCCTGAGCGAGCAGCTCGACCCGTCGCAAGCCGAGCTGACGGCGGCCTGGACGACGATTCGCGACCGCCTTCTGGCCTGGCGTGCCCGCGTCGGCCGCCCGTTGGTCTTCACCGAGCTGGGCTACCCCAGCCTCGACGGCGCCGCCTACAGCCCTTGGGACTACACCACCGGACGCGCGGCCGACCCCGAGGAGCAGCGCCGGTGTCTCGCCGCCTTCGCCGCCGTCTGGCGCGACGTGCCCGACCTGGCAGGGGTCTTCTTCTGGAACGCCTTCGGCCCGCGTGATGGCCAGAACACCTGGTACACGTTCTGGGGCAAGCCGGCAGAAGCCGAGGTCAAGGCGTGGTTGATCCATCGCGTTGCCCAGGCGGCAAAAAATTGACCCGAGCTTGATGTAGGATAATGTATGCGTATAAACGCATCGGAGGAGCACCATGCACGAGCTCGACCGCGTCCGGGACAAGATCGAGATTCGCCTCGAGCCG
>JAGQJJ010001251.1 GCA_020430675.1 Myxococcales bacterium | reverse complement strand
TTGCCCTGGTTCGGCCGCTTCTTCGGCTTCTTCGCCGTGGCCGCCTCGGCCGCCTTGCGAGCCGCTGCCGCGGCCGCTTCCTGCCCGTCGTCGTCGACCGGACCGCCTTCATCGCCCGTCTGCGCCTGGGCCGACCCGGCGGCGAGCATCAGGGTCAGCATCAGCGCCGCGCGCTTCACGTTGCCGCCTCCGTCATGAACCGTCGTCCCCGCATGCGCGGAGTGAGCCGCCGGGGTAGCACGGCCCCACAGGCGCGTCAATGGGCGGCGGCGCGGGTGGGGGCAGAACAAGGTGATTCCCCGACGCGCTTGCGGGCACGCGGGGCTGCAAGCCGGGGGCAGGGTGCCGACAGCACGACCCGGTCAGCCGCAACCTCTTGCGCGCACGCTGTCCCGCCTCAGCGCGACCGCCCGTCAGTCGGCGGTCTGGGATTCGGCCAGCAGCGCCAGATCGAGCAGATCCTTGTCTCGATGAGACGCGCGTTTGTTGGTGATGAGATCGGCCCGCCCGATGACCGGGACCGAGAGGCCGGCCACCGAGGCGTTGACCCGGCGGGGCCAGATGTCATCGAAACCGCAGCCGCTGATGCTGGTCAGCAGATCGATACGCCGCGGCGGCAAGCCGATTTGATAGACCATGTCGCCCTGGGCCCGCAGGTCAACCGAGAGACCATGTGCATCGACCGGGGCGCCGAAAGCCCTCAGCGCAGCCAGCACGCGCTCCGCATTTGGCCGCGTCGGGCGCACGAAGAGGTCGAAGTCCCCCGTGGCCCGAGCAACGCCGTGTACCGCCAGCGCGTGCGCACTGACCACGAGAAACTCGACGCCGTTCGCGGCGAATTCGACCAGCAGATCGACGAAGTCATCGTTCAACTCGGGCACGCTCATCGATCGTCGGCCAACCGGAGGATGCGGCCGGGCATGTCGGCTCGGCTGTATGTGGGCAGGGGCCGGCCGGCGATGGCCCAGCAGTCGAGCGTCAAGCGCCAGACCGACGCCAGTCGCGCGGCGGGGTCGTCCACGGCTGACGGGGTGGGAGGTGCGCGCAATGCCGTGGCCTCGATCGGCCATGTGCGACGCAGCGCCGCGCGCGCGTTCCGTGCCTGATCGTCAGATTTCATGCGCCCATTATACAGACCATTGACCCTGTCTGGGTCTCTCGACCGGCCTGCCAGCAAACGTGTTGGCACCGGGGCGCTCCATCCTGTCGCCAGGCGCGCTGACCATCGGTCGCCCAATCGCGCCACAGTACCTGCCGACCGCCGGGTGCCCAAC
>JAGQJJ010001250.1 GCA_020430675.1 Myxococcales bacterium | reverse complement strand
GCACCACGCTCATCGGCGCCAGGCCAGCGCGCGCCGCCACCAGGGCTTGGGCGGCGGCTCGCGCCGGACCGGCACGCCGTAAAGCAGCGTCGCGAGCCCCCGCCGGGCCTGGCCGGTGCCCGCGGTGTTGATCGACAGGGCGGGGCCGCGCAGCGACCAGCCGATCGTCTCCATCACCTGGCTGAACCAGCGCGCCTCGGGTTGGTCTTCGGCCCCCAGTTCGCCGAGCACCGCGGCTTCCCAGCGGGCCATCACCTCAGCGGGCGGCACCTCGGGCGGGGCGTGGCGCAGCAGGTCGCGCAGCAGCAGCTCCTCGGCGAAGAGGCGCGCGACCGCGTCATCGAGCAGCGACCGCTCCAACGCCGCGCGCTCCGACGCCGACGCCGCGCCGTCGAGATAGCGCACGATCTGGTCCCGCAGCGCGTCGCTCATCGGGCCTCTCCGCGTTGCAGGGCCGGTCGCAGCAGCTCGCGCAGCCGCGCCCGGGCTCGATGCAGCCTGGTCTTGACCGTGCCGATCGGCATGTCCATCGCCTCGGCCACCGCCGAGTTGCTCAGGCCGTCCTGATAGGTCAGCGTCACCAGCACGCGATCCTCGGGCCCAAGCCGCGCCAGCGCCGCCCCGACCAGGGCGCCGGCCTCGGCCTGCGCGGTTGCGTCTTCGGGCGAGGCCACGCCGACATCGGGCAGCTGCGCGAGCTGATCCACGTCGTCGATCGGCGCCCCGGGGCGCTGCCGGCGGGCGAGCTGCTTGAGGCAGATGCGATACGTCACCTGCGCCACCCACGGTTCGAGCGGGCGCGTGGGATCAAATGACTCGAACGAGCGGTGCACCCTCAAGAGCGCCTCCTGCCCGGCGTCCTCGGCCTCGGCGCCGTGGCCGAGCAGACGCACCGCGATGCGATAGACCAGCGGGCTGACGCGGCGCACCAGCGCGCGCCACGCGGCGGGGTCACCTTGGCGGCATCTCCGGGCCAGGTCGGCATCGCAAAGCTCCGTCACCGTCATGCGTGGGCGCGTCCAATCGTCGCGTCGTCACATCAGGGTCTATCCGCTCGCGGCGCGATCGGTTTCACCTTTTTTGGCGCAGGGGCCGGATCTGCCGACTCCAGTGGCCAACAAGTTTCGCCACGCAGGCGGGTGTGGCAGTTTGCTGAGTGCGTTTCAACGAGGAGTCAACGCATGTCTCGTTTGTCCCTGATCGGCTTCATTGGCGTGGCGGCCCTGGCGAGCTTTGGCTGCAACAAACCATCCACCGCGCCCGCCGAGGGTGAAC
>JAGQJJ010001249.1 GCA_020430675.1 Myxococcales bacterium | reverse complement strand
CGGGACGATCTGCGGCATGGGCCCTTGCGAACGCCGCGCCGAATGCGTCGACGGTGTCGAGTCCGAGTGCGTGCCCGGTCTGCCCGGCGTCGAGGTCTGCAACAACATCGACGACGATTGCGACGGCACCACCGACGAGGACGCCGGCGTGCAATGCGGCGCGGGCGCCTGCGCGCGTCGCGCCGCGTGCGTGGACGGCGTCGAAGCCGAGTGCGTGCCCGGTCTGCCCGGCGTCGAGGTCTGCAACGACGTCGACGACGATTGCGACGGCATGACCGACGAGGGCCTGGCCGGGACGACATGCGGCGTAGGTGCCTGTTTGCGCCACACCGAGTGCGTCGGCGGCGTCGAGGTCGACTGCGTGCCCGGCTTGCCCGGTGTCGAGATCTGCAATGAGGCTGACGAGGACTGCGACGACCTGGTCGATGAGGACTTTCTGGGCGAGGTGGTGATCACCGCCTACAGCACGCTGGGAACCTTTGTCGGGGGCTGTAACGGCAGCGGGGCCGCCGCCGGGCAAGCTTGCAGGTCGGCGATCAAACGGTTCTGCGACGGCCGGCGGTGTCGACACACAGGCTTCGGGCCGGTGGAGAGCGCGGGCGACACGGCAGAAGTGATCTGCCTGGCGGGCCGCGTTGACGAGTGGGTGACCTGGGCCACCCTCGGCGCGCAGAACGTGGCCTGCGACGGCGTCGGCGAGCGCGATGGACCCAACTGCAACGCGGCCATCCATCGATGGTGCGCCAATCGCGGCCTGGTCAGCGGCTTCGGCCCGGTCGAAGTTGGCCCCGGAGCCGGCATGTTCGCCGTCTGCGTGGGCCCACGGGCCGAGGTGCGGGGCACGACCTATGCTGTGCTGTCGGCGCACAACAGGTTCTGCGATGGCAACGGACAGCGCATCGGGCTCGAATGCAACAACGCGATCCATCTCTGGTGCCGGGCACAGGGTTTTGTCAGCGGCTTCGGCCCGGTCGAGAGCAGTGGTGGCGACGTGGCGGTGACCTGCGTGCGCGATTGAAGCCGCAGGGCTCAGGCTCGCGGCCTCATTGGCCATGGTGTTTTTCCAGCGCTCAGGAAGGCAGGCGCCGCGAAGCCCGCGTCATGCTTGGTCGCGGCGGTCCCGGCCATCCCGGGGCGCGCGCCGCGTGCAACCGCGGCGTCGATTGGGATAGCCTGCCGGCGATGAAGCGCTTGTGTCTCTTGATGCTGATGACCCTCGCGGCCGGCGGCTGCGAGGAGTTGCCGCCCGGCGCGGCCGACGCGCGCGTCTGGCCCGA
>JAGQJJ010001248.1 GCA_020430675.1 Myxococcales bacterium | reverse complement strand
CCGGCTTGTTGAGCTCTTCGGTGCGCAGCGTCAGCTTGCCGATGTCGTGCAGCCGCCCGGCGCGATGCACGAGCTGCACGTAGGCCTCGTCAAAGCCCATCTCGGCGGCGGTGATGCAGGCGAACTCGGCGACGCGCTCGCTGTGGCCGGCGGTGTAGCGGTCCTTGTCTTCGAGCGCGTTGACAAAGGCCTCGATGGTGGTGCGGAAGGTGCGCTCCAGCGTCTCGAAGAGCTGCGCGTTGTGGACCGCCACCGCGGCGCGGTCGGCGAGGATGGTCAGGAGCTGATGCGCGCCGCCGGCAAACGGGCCACCGCCGTCGCGGGTGGCGGCGATGAAACCCAGGCGGCGCTGGCCGGTGACGAGCGGCGTGAGCGCGAGCGCGGTGATGGCGTCGGTGGCCGGGCCGCGGCGCAGGTACTCGAAGCAGGCGCCGTTGCGGCAGAGCACCCCGCTGGTGAGCCGAGCGGCGGCGTCGGTCAGGGCGGCGAGCGTCAACGCCGGGCCCTCGCCGGCGTGCGCGCCCTCCCAGGCGGTGTCTTCGTCGGGCAGCAGGATGACGCTGACCCGATCTGCCCGCACCTGCTCGCGCACCGTGTCACCGATGAGGCGTAGCGTGGGCGACAGCTCGACCTCGTCGCCGAGCCGCGCGGCGAGCTGCGCCAGCGAGAGCGCCGCCTTCAGCTCGATGTTCTCGGCGCGCAGCCGCTGCTGTTCGAGCGCGCGCTGCACCGTGTGCATGACCTCTTCGACCTTGAACGGCTTGAGCACATAGTCGAAGGCGCCGCGCTTCATCGCTTCGATGGCGGTCTCGACGGTGCCATAGCCGGTCATGATCAGGGTGACCACCTCGGGGTGGCGCTCGCGCAGGATCGAGAGCAGACCCAGGCCGCCCAGGCCGGGCATCTTCAAGTCGCTGATGACAAGCTGGGCCGGCTGGCGGTCGAGGGCGGCCAGGGCCGCTTCGCCGTTGGCCGCCGTCGAGACCTGGAAGCCTTCGAGCGTGAGGAAATCGGCGAGCACCTCGCGGATGACCTCTTCGTCGTCGACGACCAGCACGCGCTGGGGCAGGTGAACCTCGGTCATGCGGGGGCGGCTTTCAACCACATATCCTACATGTAGGTAATAGCATGCGCGATGGACCGCGACAACTTCCCTTTGCATCGAGTGGACGATTCGCGGGTGGCCGCCGATTCGCCGAGCCGCGCCGCGGTTGCGAGCGGGCATCGCTGGGCCCATGATGAGGGTCTCGCTTCGGGAAAAGGGCCCGCTCCCATGCGCC
>JAGQJJ010001247.1 GCA_020430675.1 Myxococcales bacterium | reverse complement strand
TCGGCGACCGCGTCGGGCAAGGCCAGGTCGATCGGCGTGCCCAGGGCCGCGCCCGCCTCGGCGGCCCGGTCGACGACCCGCTGAACCGGCGGCGCAAACGGCGAAAAATGTGCCCACGCCGCGGTGGCAAGCGCCTGGCGGAAGGCGGCGAGCGCGCTGCGCAACGCCGCGTCGGGCTCAGGCACCGCCCGCGCCGACAAGGCCTCGCCCAGCGCCAACGCGGCGCGCCAGACGTGGATGCCCCGGGTCTCGGGCAGCGTCACCGGCCCCGACGGCGCGGCGGCTTTCTCGCGCAGCGCATGGCGCGCGGTCTCGCGGATGAGCCGGCCCTCGCGGTCATCGAAGGCGTCGATGGCGACGTCGACCGCCGCTTCGGCGCCGACCGTCCAGACCGCGTCGCCTTCGGGGCCCTGGATGATCAGCCAGGTGCCATCGCCGAGCGGCTCGGCGTTTGCGACCACCACGGCGCGCGCGTTGCCGTCGCCCACCACCTGGTGGAATTGCAGCGGCGCGTCGGTCGAGCTGCGCACGCGGGCCACGCGCAGGCGGTCGAGGCTGAGCACCGCGACCTGGCCGGCTTCGAGGTGCACGCCGCCGAGCGCCCGCGGCGCCTCGTCGGCCACAAAAGGCGCCACCGGCCGCACCGTGTCGAGCGCCACCGGGCCGCGCAACGGCAGCGGCGTGACGGTCAGCCCGGCGCGCAGGGCCTCGGGCGGCGGCTCGAACAGCGTCGGCACCGCCCACGCCGGGGGGGCACCGAGGGCCAGCAGCCCGAGCGCGAGGCAGACGATCCTCACGGCGCGCTCCCGCCGAGGGGGGCAAACAGCGCCTCGGCCAGCGCATTGCGGGCGGCGGCGGTCTTGCGCAGTCGGGCCCGCAGCGCGACCGACATCTCGACGTGCACGAAGCGCACGCCCGGCAGGCCCGCCAGCAGGCGACCCTGCACATTGGTCGTGCCGCCGAGCACCGTGATGTCATCGGGGAAGCGCCGCACATCGCCGCTGAACGCGCCCTTGAGCCGCGCCGCCTGCTCGCTCAGCGCCGCGCTCGCCGGTTGCGGCCGGCCTTCGCTGAGGATGGCCATCACCCCTTCGGGCACCGACTCCGCATCGAATCCATGCAGTTGCACGACCTGCACCGGCGAGAGCGCGCGGGCGGCCAGCCACGTCGCGGCGTTGAAGAGGTGCTCGGGGCGGTGGCAGACATCGGCGGGGCTGTGCTCGACCGGCGGGCCATAGCCATAGCGCTGCGCGGTGTTGACAAACAGCGCCCGCGGCGCGCG
>JAGQJJ010001246.1 GCA_020430675.1 Myxococcales bacterium | reverse complement strand
GGAGTTTCTCAAGCGCGTGTCGGGCGCCTGAGCCGCTGGAAACGCTCCGAGGCGCCGCGTAGCTGCTCCTGGGTGACACCGACGGCTTGGTTGTTCGTCGCCACCCTGCCGTGGGCGGGGTCTTGGGTCAGGTAGCGGCTGTTTGCCGCGAACCGCCGGCCGGGCGCGGGAATAGTGAAACAGCTTGTTTCACCATTCCGCGGATGTCGGCGCTGGCGGGGGAGTCTTCTGGACGGTCAAGTTCTGCCGAGGCGTGCGCTAACGCCTCAGGGGCGCCGATCTGGGAGGGCGTCGTGGGCGGCTTCCTGGGCGAGCGCGTTCTCGAAGTACTCGACGGCTTCCTGGACCGAGAAGCCGTGGTAGTGGCGCAAGACGTCGATGGCCTGGTTCCGCGGCAGATGGGTGATCAGGGCTGCGTGCGCTACAGGGTCGGTCATCCAGCCGGGGCAGTCGCACTCACGGGTCACAACGTCGGGGGCAAGCACTTGCACGGCTGGACCGACGCCGGCGCCGGCGGGGGAGGCTTCGGGACGGTCGGAGGCCCACATCGCAGGGTTGGCTTGTGCCAGAGCTGAGCGCGCCTCGGCGAGCGCGGTCTGAATCCGGGCGATGGCGATCTCGAGCGCGACGCTGGGGCTGGTTTCGAGCCCGGCGAGCGCGGCGCAGGCGGGGGAGGCTTCGGGACGGTCGGTCTCGGCCGAGGCGCCGAGGCGCCGGCGCCGAGTTGGCCGGTGGCTGCGTCGTAGAGGCAGATGACGACCAGGCGCGGCCAAGCGATGAAGATGCGGAGCAGGCTCGCGAGTGCGGTGACGCGCTGCGCGATGGTCAGCGAGGCGCAGAGCTGCTCGGCGCCGCGCATCTGGACGGCGCTGGCCTGCAGGACGCCGGGGGTGAAGAGGGTGATGGCGATCATCGCGATGAGGGCGACGAGGCTCAGGGTGAAGTAGTGAAGGCCGAAGTGGGCGACGCCGGCGCCGGCGAGGGCGCCGTCGACGATGACCAGGGCGGCGGATCTCAAGCCGGCGATGATGGCCGGCCGAGCGGTGCTGTTCATGGAGCTGGTTCCGTTCTGATGGCGTCCATCAAGCGGGCCTTGTCGAAGAAGCTGAGCGCCCGCCAGTGGGGGCCGCAGAGGCCGGTCCGGTTCTCGTAGCGCAGGTAGCGGTTGCAGCCGCCGACAGTGCAGCGCTTGGTCGCGGAGCAGTCGTGCGGGCAGTCCTCGGGCTTGCGCTGGGTGCGGGTCGGCATTCCACGGCAGGCGGCGCTATTGCGGCTCATCGATGGCCCCCC
>JAGQJJ010001245.1 GCA_020430675.1 Myxococcales bacterium | reverse complement strand
CGAGCGCGGTTATGACCACCAGGTGCTGCTGCTCGACTTCGACGGGCCGCGCCTCGCCGAAGCGCGGGGCCTCAACTCGCCGCGCGACGTGCCGTTCATCCGCCTCCCCGGCGAGGGCACCGAGTCGCTGGCGCGGGTCATCGAGCTGCTCGAAGCGCTGCCCGCGCTCGACGAGGACCGTCCCGCGTGGCAGCGCCCGTTTCTGGAGGTCGCGGTGCACCTGACCGGTCCCGAGCCGACGCTGCGCGGTCAGGTCGAGACGGCGCTGGAGCGCAAGGCCGCTCGGCTGGTGCGCTTGACCGTACGGCGCCAGGGCGACGCGCGCAGCCTCGCCGACGCCTCGCCCGAGGTCGACCTGGCCACCATCGACGCCGAGCACGTCTTCCGCCGGCGCTTCGCCCAGAAGCTGGGCGGTGATCCGCCCGATTCGCTGCTCGCCGCGTTTCACGACCTGCTCGGCGAAGTCACCGGAGACGACGCTTGAGGATCCTGGCCATCCGCGGCCAGAACCTGGCCAGCCTGCCGCGCTTTGCCGTCGACCTGACCGCGCCCCCACTCAACCGCGCCGGCCTCTTTGCCATCACCGGCCCCACCGGCGCGGGCAAGAGCACGCTGCTCGACGCCCTGTGCCTCGCGCTCTACGACAAGACCCCGCGCCTCAGCGCCCGCGGCGGCGCCGAGATCGGCCGCGCCGACGACCCGCACAAGCTCACCGCCCACGACGTGCGGGGCCTGCTGCGGCGCGGCGCTGGCGAGGGCTTCGCCGAGGTCGACTTCATCGGCACCGACGACCTGCGCTACCGCGCCCGCTGGAGCGTGCACCGCGCCCGCAACCGCGCCGACGGCAAGTTCCAGAACCAGCGCGTCGACCTGTACCTGCTCGACGAAGACGGGGCCCAAGAGCGCGCGCTGACAACCGACAAGAAGACCGACACCCTCGCGCGCATCGAGCAGGCCGTCGGGCTCAACTTCGACGAATTCTGCCGCTCGGTGCTGCTCGCGCAGGGCCAGTTCGACGCCTTCCTGCGCGCCAACGCCAAGGACCGCGGTGCGCTGCTCGAACGCATGACCGGCACCGATCTCTATGCGCGCCTGTCGATCGCCGCCCACCAGCGGCGCCGCGAGCGCGAAGCGGCGCTGGCCCAGCTCATGACGCGCCTCGATGACTGCCCCGTGCTCGACGATGACGCCCGCCGCGCGTTGGAGGCCCACGCCTGGCCCGGCAACGTGCGCGAGCTGCGCAACTGCATCCAGCGGGCGGCCCTGCTCGCGTCCGGCGGGCGCATCACGGCC
>JAGQJJ010001244.1 GCA_020430675.1 Myxococcales bacterium | reverse complement strand
TATACGCTCGGGCACTTCCCGTCGAGCATCCTGTGCTCGACGGTCGGCGGCTGGGTCGCCGCGCGCTCGGCCGGGCAGTGCAGCACGCGGTACGGCAAGATCGAAGACATGGTCGTCGATCTTGAGGTCGTCACCGGCGAGCCGGCCCTGCGCCGCACGCCGCGCGCCGGTGGCCTCGACTGGAACGCGCTGTTCACCGGCAGCGAAGGCACGTTGGGCCTGATCACCGCCGCCACCTTGCGCGTCCATCCGCAGCCGGCGGCGCGCGCGTTTCGCGGCTGGCGCATGCCCAATACCCACGCCGGCCTCGAAGTCATGCGGCGCGCCATGCAGCGCGGGCTGAAGCCCTCGGTGCTGCGGCTGTACGACCCGCTCGACACGATGATGGTCGGCAGCGGCGGCGAGAAGAAGGGCGGGCTGCTCTCGGGGCTCAAGCACGCGCTGACCGAGGGTCCGGTGCTGCGCGGCGTGCTGACGCTGCCGCGCTTGACCAACGCGGCGATCGACCGGCTGCCGACGAAGACGCTGCTGGTCGTCGTCAGCGAGGGCGAGGCCGACGAAGCGCGCGAGACCGATGAGATCATCGCCTCGCTCGCGCGCGCCGAGGGCGCCACCGATCTGGGCGAAGGTCCGGGCCGGCAATGGCTGGCCCACCGCTACGACGTCAGCTTCAAGCAGAGCAAAATCTACGCATCGGGCGCCTTCGTCGACACCTTCGAGGTCGCCACCACCTGGGCCCGCCTGCCCGGCCTGTACGACGCCGTGCGCAACGCGGTCAGCCCGTATGTGATGGTCATGGCCCACTTCAGCCACGCCTACCCCGGCGGCTGCTCGATCTACTTCACCTTCGCCGGCACCGGCGGCGCCCCGCGCGACATGCGCGATCGGTACGACGCGGCGTGGAAGGCCGGGCTCGACACCGCCATCGCGCACGGCGCGGCCATCGCGCACCACCACGGCGCCGGGTTGTCGCGGCGGACGCATATGCCGTCGACGCACGGCGAGGCCCGGCGCTGGTTTGCGGCGCTCAAGGCCACCTTCGACCCGGCCGGCGTGCTCAACCCGGGCAAGCTGTTTGCGGAGGAGGCGCTGTGACCTGGACGCGCACCCTCGACGCGACGCTCGGCGACGTGTGGGTCGACGTGAACGGCCGCCGCCTGGTGGCGCCGCGCGATCCCGAGGCCGCCGCGCGGGCCTTGAGGCGCCTCGCCGCGGCCGGCCTCAAATGGCAGCCGACCGATGGCCATCCGGCGGAAGAGACGCCCTTTGATGGGGTGTGGATCGACACCTCAGC
>JAGQJJ010000123.1 GCA_020430675.1 Myxococcales bacterium | reverse complement strand
TGGCTGCTGTTCTGCCTGCTCGCGCTGCCGGCGCTGAGCCACGCCGATCCGAGTCCGCCCGCGCCGGCCGAGGCCGCGCCCGCCGCCGATGAGGCCGCCGCACGCCGCGCCCGCAACGCAGCGCGCTGGGCGGCGATGACGCCCGAGCAGCGCGAAGAGATGCGCGGTCGCCTCGAACAGCTCAAGGCGCTCTCGCCCGGCGAGCGCCAGGCCCTGCGCGATCGCTGGACGCGCTTTGAGAAGCTGCCGCCGAGCGAGCAGAGCCGCCTGCGCGATCACTGGTCGGCGTTTCGCAAGCTGCCGCCCGCCGAGCGCGCGCTGATGCGCGAGAACTTCGCCCGATTTCGCCAACTCCCGCCAGCGCGCCGCGCCCAGGTGCGCGCTCTCTACCGCCGCCTGCTGGCGCTGCCGCCGGGCGAGCGCGCGCGCTTTCTGACGAACCTCGGCCGCTTTCGCCAGATGTCGCCCGCCGAGCGCGAACAGGCGCGCGATCGCCTCCGCCGGCTGCGCGAACGCCGCTGATTTCCCGCCAGATTTCAGGCCCTTGATGGCTTGAACTTGCAGATTGCCCCGCAGCATGCAATAAGTCACAAGGCGTATATATTGCCGCTCCCGGGGGAGTTGGCGCGCCGTTATTGCCCGTTTTTTTTGATTGGTATCTATCGTATGCCCTGCCCGCTTCGCCCAGCGCGCGCGCTCTGCCGTGCGCCGGCTTCTGACTCGCTCTACCCGCGAGAGATCCACTCCCCCACAGCCCGATCGCATCGCATCCGCCGGGGTCACTCGACCGCCGTCGCGCTGCGCCCGCCCGTCATCACGCTTGCGCCCGGCTTCGGCCGCGGCGCCCGACCGTATTGCAAAAGCCGCAACCGCCCACTCGTCACCCGAGGAGATGCCCTGTGAGAAGAAGACCCGGTCTGACCTGGGCGTGCGCGCTCAGCACGCTCTATTTTGGTCTCGGCGCCGCGTTTGCACAGCCGATTGGATTCACCGGCGATGTCGAAGCTGACTTCGCCCCGGGCGCGCCGGGCGTGATCGTCCTGGCCGATCCGGCCGGGGTCGATGTCGGCATGCCGCTGCAATTCCCCGCGGGGCAGATCAGCGGCAATGACATCAAGGACGTGCGGCTGTCGTACGACGCCGCCACCGATACGCTGTACGTCGGCGTCAACACGTACGGCATCGCCGGCGACGTGGACGGCGACGGCAACCCGGGCGGCAGCAGCCTGACCCTTCTCGACCTCGGCGGCTTCGATCTGCCCGATCTGAGCGGCACCGAGGCGCTCACGGTGCAGTTCGACATCGACCAGAACGGCACCTTCGATGTCATCGCCGGCGTCTCGGCGGCCAACGCCGACATCGATGATTTTTCGGTCAATGTTTTCGCGGGCTCGCCTTTTGCGCCGGGCGTCTCGTTCGGCGCTCCGCTGCCGGCCTACGTCGGCACGGTCTTCGGCAGCCCGGACGCCGCCGGGCCGGACTTCGAGTTCACCCTGGTGAACTTCTCGGGGCTGCTCGGCCGCAGCGCCAACGACACGTCGGCGCGCTTTGGCATCAACGCTTTCATGGGCTCGTTCGGCGACGCCGGCATCGGCGAGGACTTCGCGCCCGGCGCCGCGCAGACGCTCGACATCTGCCTCACGCCGCACGCGCCCGACGTCTGCAACGACTTCGACGATGACTGCGACGGCCGCATGGACGAAGACGTCGCCGCCAAGGGCGAGCGCTGCCGCGTCGGCGCGGGCGCCTGCGCCGCCACCGGCGTGCTGGTCTGCGACGAAGCCGGCGCCCTGCGCTGCGACGCCGAGGCCGGCGCGCCGTCGACCGAGCGTTGCGACGGCATCGACAACGACTGCGACGGCCTTGTCGACGAAGACCTGCCGGTGCTTGAGACCGTCTGCGGTCGCGGCGCCTGCGCTTCGATCGGCGCCCAGATCTGCCAGGATGGCCACCTGGTCGACACCTGCACCCCCGGCGCGCCCGGCGCCGAGGTCTGCAACGGCGCCGACGACGACTGCGACGGCGCCGCCGACGAACACATAGCGCCGAAGCCCACCGCCTGCGGCGAAAGCGTAGATCGCGGTGGCCGCCGGAGCATTAACGAAAACAGCCCGCTGGTTGACAGCTGCACGCCCGGCAAGCCCGGCGTCGAGCAGTGCAACGGCGAAGACGATGACTGCGATGGCAAGATCGACGAGGACGTCGCGCCGCGCCCGACCCGTTGCGGCGTCGGGGCGTGCGCCGCGCGCGGCAACTCGGTCTGCGTCGACGGCGAGTTTGTCGACAGTTGCACCCCGGGCAAGCCCGGCGCCGAGGTCTGCGACGCGGTCGACAATGACTGCGACGGCGCCGCCGACGAAGGCATCGCGCCGGTGCCCTCGGCCTGCGGCGTGGGCGCCTGCGGGGCGGTGGGCCAGATCGTCTGCGACAAGGGCCGCCGCATCGACACCTGCACCCCCGGCAAGGCGCTGCCCGAGGCCTGCGACGCCGTCGACAACGACTGCGATGGCAGGACCGATGAAGACATCCGCCCGCAGGTCACCCATTGCGGCGTGGGCGAGTGCCGCCGCGACGGCCGGCAGGTGTGCAACGCCGGCAAGCTGACCGATACCTGCCGCCCCGGCCGCCCGAGCGATGAGATCTGCGACGAGGCCGACAATGACTGCGACGGCGCCATCGACGAAGGTCGCCTGGTCTATCGCTTCAGCGACCATGAAGACGGCCCCGGCTATGGCTTGATGGCCTGGGACTTCAACGGCGACGGCATCTATCGCTGGCATCTTGAGGATGACATGCGCTTTGTCGTCGACGAGGATGGCACCGCCACCCTCGACGGCACCGCGAGCGTCCGCATCATCGAGAGCGGCCCCGGTGATCTCGGCGAGCAATGGCATGTGCACATGGACTTCGTCTATCGCGGCCAGGGCCCCGAGTTCGGCGGGCCGTTCGTGCGCGAGCTGTGGCTGACGCCCGAGGTCACCGACCTTTGGCAGTACTGGGACATGATCGGCGGCACCATGACCCGTCCGGGCTCGGTGGTGACGCTCGAACAGCGCCCGCGCAGCGGCAACTACCCGTTCCAGCTCGGCCTGGGCGCGAACCAGAAGAACCACAACCTGGGCGCTGCCATGTGGTTCTACTACGTGCGCACCGATGCGGACGGGCGGGTCATCGAGAGCCGCGGCGACCTGAACCCCGACGCCGAGCTGATCGGCGGCGAGGGCTGCACGCCGCAGGACGAGGTCTGCGATGGCATCGACAATGACCTCGATGGCGCGATCGATGAAGGCTTCAACGTCGGCGCCGCCTGCCATCAGGGCGAGGGCGCCTGCGCCACCGACGGCTCCGTCGAGTGCACCGCCGACGGCGGCGCGGCCTGCAACGCACCGCCGCCCGCCGAAGCCGGCGATGAGATCTGCGACGGCGAAGACAATGACTGCGACGGCGCGGTCGACGAAGACATCGCGCCGGTGCCCAGCGAGTGCGGTGAAGGCGCCTGCGCGGCGCAGGGCGAGATCGCGTGCATCGATGGCTGCCTCGTCGACTCGTGCACGCCGGGCGCCCCGGGCGACGAGGTCTGCGACGCGGTCGACAATGACTGCGACGGCGAGACCGACGAGGGCGCGCGGGTCTATGCGCTCAACGAATACGCGGCCAACGGCCATGCCATCGACCTGCCCGGCTTCACGCCGAACCACGTGCAGCTCCAGTTCCGCGACGACGCGCGCCTGACGCTGCGCACCGATGGCACCGGCAGCATCACCGGCACCGCGTATGTCTTCAGCGGCCCGCTGCCCGCCGGCCAGGAGTGGTCGATCTCGGTCGACCTGACCGATCGCGGCATCGGCCCCGAGTTCGGCGGGCCCAAGATCGAGCGCCCGGCCCTGCAACCGCCGGCCATCAGCGATCTGTGGGAGTACTGGGATGTCACCGGCGGCACCTTCATCGGCCCGCATGACACCGTGACCATCACCATGCGCCCCGCCGATGGCCACTTCCCGCTTCAGCTCGGCTGGGCGGCGAACAACAAGGACGCCGACTTTGGCCTGTCGTTCTGGTTCTTCTGGCGCCGGGTCAGCGACAACGGCGCGGTGCGCGAGGGCGTCGGCGACTTCAACCTCGACGCCGATCCGCTCGAAGATGAGGGCTGCACGGCGCCGCCTGAGGTCTGCGACGACATCGACAATGACCATGACGGCGCGGTTGACGAGGGCTTTGACGTCGGCGCGCCCTGCCAGGTCGGTGTCGGCGCCTGCGCGGCCGAAGGTCACCGCGTCTGCGATGATGAGGGCGGCACGACGTGCGACGCGCAGCCTGGCGCGCCGAGCGATGAGGTCTGCGACGGCGTGGACAATGACTGCGACGGCGCCACCGATGAGGGCATCGCGCCCGTGCCCAGCGAGTGCGGCGTCGGCGCCTGCGCCGCGCAGGGTCAGGTCGCCTGCATCAACGGCTGCCTCGTCGACTCGTGCACCCCCGGCGCGCCGGCCGATGAGATCTGCGATACCGCCGACAACGACTGCGACGGCGAGGTCGACGAAGGCGTCGACATCGAAGAGTACGCGGTCACCGAGTACGCGGGCGGCCATGCCCTGTGGCTGCCCGACTTCAACGCGCCGGGCCACCTGGTGCGCATGCGGTTCCGCGAAGACGGGCGCTTTGTCGTGCGCCCCGATGGCACCGCGCTGCTGGTCTCGACCGCCTATATCTTCGACCTCGGCGGCGGCCCTGGCGTGCTCGATCAGGAGTGGGTGGTCACCCTCGACCTCCGCTATCGCGGCCAGGGCGCGGCGTTTGGTGGTCCCAAGATCGAGCTGCCGGCCCTGCAGACGCCCGCGGTGACCGATCTTTGGCATTACTACGATCTGGCCAATGGCACGCTGGCCCGCCCCGAAGAGGTGGTGCCGCTCACCCAGCGGCCGGCGAACGGGCAGTACCCGTTCCAGTTCGGCATGCTGGCCAATGGCAAGGATGCCACCCTGGGCGCTTCGATGTGGTTCGATTGGTCGCGCGAGACCCTCGGCGGCGATGTGCGCAACGGGCACGGCGACGTGAACGTCAGCATGACCGACGGCGGCCTGAGCTGCGAAGAAGAGGGCATCAACCCGGTCTGCGCCGTGGCCTGCCGCGAACAGGGCCAGCGCCACACCCGCGACTGCATCAACCTGGGCTACCCCCAGGCGCAATGCGAAGAGCTGCTCGAAGTGTGGCTCGACCAGTGCATCCGCTTGCAGTGCTGCTGACGCGGTGACGTTACCGGGCGGGGCCGATCGCCCCACCCGGTGTCCCGAAAATCACTCCTTTTTGCGGGTATTGCCCCCGTTTCGCGCGGCACGCGCCGTGCAGTGCCTCAAGACCGATCCTTCGACCACGCGCGAGGTGCCCCATGGCAACCACCGCCGCGCCTTCTTCCTTGGGCCCATCGATCGACGCGCTCGCCGGCGACCCGCGCACGACCGTGCCGCTGCCCCCTTCCCTGCGGGTGGCGCCCCGGCCGCGGCCGATCAACCCCCGCAAGGCCCATGACTTTGAGTTCCCGCCGGGCGCCTTCGTGCTCGGCTGGATCGGCCGCCACCTGCCGGGTCTGTGGGCCACGCTCGCCCGCCTCGAAGACGCCCTGCTCTGGCGGCGCCTGCGGTCTGTCCGCCTCGATCGACCGGTCTACATCACCGGCATGACCCGCGCCGGCACCACGATCACGCTCGAAATGCTCGCCCGGCACCCCGACGCAGCGACCTTCCGCTACGCCGATCTGCTCTGCCCCCATCTGCCTTGGCTCTGGGATCGCCTGGTCGTGCAGCGCATGGGCATCGACGCCGATCAACCGCAAGAGCGCCCGCATCGCGACCGCATCATGGTCACCCGGGCCAGCCCGGAAGCGGGCGAAGAGCCGCTTTGGATTCGCGGCTTTCCGAGCGTGCACGACCCGAGCCTGCCGGCGGTGCTCGACCCGGCCCACCCGAACCGCGCCTTCGACCGGTTCTACACCGCCACGCTGCGCAAGCTGCTGCTGGCGCGCGGCAAGGCGCGCTATGTCGCCAAGGCCAACTACAACGTCACGCGGGTGCGTTACCTGCTGGGTCTGCTGCCCGATGCGCGCTTCATCGTGATGGTGCGCGACCCGTTCGAGCAGATCGCCTCGATGATGAAACACGACCGCGTGCTCGCCGAGATCGACGCCCGCGAGCCGCGCGCGGCGACCGTGCGAGCCGGCATGGGGCACTTCGAGCACGGGCCGGCGCGGCGACCGATCCATGCCGGCGACGCGACCGCCGTGCGCACCATCCAGCGGGCCTGGGCGGGCGGCGACGCGGTGCGTGGCTATGCGCTGCACTGGCGATCGATCTATTCGCATGTGCTCGAATTGCTTGATGATCCGGCGGTCGCGCCGCATCTGTTGCTGGTGCGCTACGAAGATCTGATCGCCGCGCCCGGCCGCACCATCGACCGCATGCTGGGCCACGCGGAGTTGGATCCGTCGCCGTTTGCCGCCACGCGCGCCGAATACGCTGCGCGGCTGTCCGCGCCGGACTATTACCGGCCCGAGTTCACACCGGCGGAGCGCGACCGCATCCGCGCGGTCACGCGCTCGGTGGCGGAACGGCTCGGATACTGATCAAGGCGCCGGGTCGAGGGTGATCGGCCCGCTTTGCACCTCGGTCTCACCCACCTGCGCGGCGAGCTGCCAGACCGCGCCGGCCGCGTCGGGGGCCACGATCTGGAGCGTGCCCACCTTCTCATCGCCGAGCCGCCCGAGGTGCAGGTCGATCGGCTCATCGAGCTGGCGCCCGTTGATGAGGCTGCGCACCGCCGCGCTGCTGGCATTGAGGCCGGCCGGGGCGCGCACCTGCACGTCGACCGGCGTGCCCGCGGCCACGCGGCAGGCGGCGCCGGCCGGGCACGCCAGCGCGGTGACCGAGAGCGGCGGGTCGACCAGCGCAAAGCTGCGCTCCAACCGGAAGCTGGCGCCCGACGTCGACAACCGCCACGTCGTGCCTGGCGCGTCGGGCACCGCGAGCGAGACGGCGCCCACAAGCCCGCCCGCGCCGTCGGCGACGAGCGTCACGTCGATCGCGTTGTCGGGCGCCTCGCCATCGATGGCGCTGACCAGCGGCAGCGGGTTGTCGCCGAAGCCTGCCGGCGCAAAGAGCGTGGCCACGACGCGGCCCACATTGGCCGCGCAGGGCGCCGTGCAGCCGCTCACCTCAAGACGCAGCGGCCGGCCGGCGGCCAGCGCGGGCGGCGTCAGCGTCACGTCGCGGCCGACGCGCAGATCGCCGTGCACCACCTCGATGTGCCAGGTGGCGCGCGCTGCCGTGTCGGGCACCGGCACCGCCAGATCGAGCACCGCCTCGCCGCCCTCGGTGGTCAGCGGCAGCGCGTCGTAGTGCTGGTCGGGCACGCCGTCGAGCCGGGTGATCACCGTCGCCGCTTCGGCCAGCCCGGTCGGCCCGCGGTACTGAATGGCCAGATCGCCGGTATGGGCCAACGCGCCGCACGCCGCGCCGGGCGTCGGGCAACGCGCGATCAAGAGCGTGGGCAGCGGCGCGCCGAGCGAGAAGGCGCCGGACAGCGCCGCAAAGCCCGCCTCACCCACGGCCTGGGCCCGCACACGCAGCTCGGCGGCCGCGCGCGGCGGCAGGGTCAAGAAGCCCACATCGGCCACGGCGCCGGCGTGAAAATACCTGGTGACCGAGGCGTTTGGGTCGACCACTTCGCCGTCGAGCAAAAGGTCGAACTCGGTCGCCGGCGCGTCGCTCGGGCGCTCGAAGTCGAGGCCGGCGTACCAGGCGGTGACCCGCAGGCGATCGGCGCCGCCGCGCAGCGCGCAGGCCTCATCGCGCAGCGCACCGCACGGCTCGCGGGTCACCAGCGCCTCGGGCGGCAGCGCCGCCGCGCCGGGGCAGACCGCGTAACAATCGGCGGGGCCGTCATCAGCCAGCAGCTCATTGGCCCGCGCGGCGGGCACGTAGCGCTCGATCGCCAGCAACGGACCGTCGATGGGCTCGACCGGCGAGTCGCAGGCGGCGAGCGCCACCCCGAGCACGAGGAGCGGGGCAACGCGGTTCATGGCTCGACCTGCACGACCCGCACGACCTGCCGCCCGGTGCCGACGAGGCTGAAGACCAGCGCGCACGACGCCTCGGCACCGGTGGCTTCGATGTGCAACCGCAGCACCGCCACCTGGCCGTAGCCGGCGGGCGCCACCACCGAGGCCGCGCCTTCGCCTTCGGACGCCGCCCCTCGCACCGTCACCGAGAAGTCGCCGCGCCAGCTCACCCGCAGCCGCGCCTCGGCGTCGGCGTCATAGGTCGCCCGCGCCGTGAAGTCGCCGTCCGACCCGCCGATCTGCACGTTGGTCAGGTAGTTCATGGTCGCACCTGCTCCTCGCGGAAGGGCTTGCCGATGGCCTGTACCACGTTGATCTGCAAAGAAAATCCAACGTACAGCGCCGACGCCGCGTCGGCCTTTTCCCCATCGAGCGCGCTGTGCCGCTGCCGCATGAGCGTGCGCCCCACCGAGACGCTGCCATAGGGCAGCAGATGGAACGCCGCGCCGACAAAGATCGGCGGAATGCCGCCGCCGATGCCTTCGATTCGGCCGCCGGGGCCCAGGCCGTCGTTCGACG
>JAGQJJ010001243.1 GCA_020430675.1 Myxococcales bacterium | reverse complement strand
GAGTTGTCGGGGTCGTCGTGCACCGCTCCATCGAGCCGCGCGCGACCGGCGAGGTCAAGATCAACCCGCTCGGTGAATCCGACAGGGCGGTCGGTGACCTACTCGAAGGCTTCCATCGGCGGGCAGGTGCACATCAGGTTGCGGTCGCCCCAGGCGTTGTCGACACGGGCGACGGCGGGCCAGAACTTGCCCTCGCGCACCCAGGGCAGGGGCCACGCGGCCTGCGAGCGCGGGTAGGCGTGCGGCCAGTCGTCGCCGGTGACGCGCGCGGCGGTGTGGGGGGCGTGCTTCAGCGGGTTGTCGGCGCGGTCGGCCTCGCCGCGCTCGATGGCGGCGATCTCTTCGCGGATGGTCAGCATCGCGTCGCAGAAGCGATCCAGCTCGGCGCGGGTCTCGCTCTCGGTGGGCTCGATCATCAGCGTGCCCGGCACCGGGAACGACATGGTGGGCGCGTGGAACCCGAAGTCCATCAGCCGCTTGGCGATGTCGTCGATCTCGACGCCGGCCGACTGCTTGAACCCGCGGCAGTCGATGATGAACTCGTGCGCGACCCGACCGTTCTCGCCGGTGTAGACGATGGGGTAGGCGTCGGCCAGCCGTGCGGCCATGTAGTTGGCGTTCAGGATGGCCGTGCGCGTCGCTTCGGTCAGCCCCTCGGTGCCCATCATCGCGATGTAGGCGTAGCTGATCGGCAGGATGCTCGGGCTGCCCCAGGGCGCCGCCGACACCGGACCGATCGCCTGCGCGCCGCCCACGCCGTCCACGACGGGGTGCCCGGGCAGGAAGGGCGCGAGGTGCTTCGCCACGCCGATGGGACCCATGCCCGGGCCGCCGCCGCCGTGGGGGATGCAGAAGGTCTTGTGCAGGTTCAGGTGGCAGACGTCGGCGCCCATGTCGCCCGGGCGCGTGAGGCCCACCTGAGCGTTCATGTTGGCGCCGTCCATGTAGACCTGCCCGCCGTGCTGGTGCACGACGTCGCACACCTGAGCGATGGCCTCCTCGAATACACCGTGCGTCGACGGGTAGGTCACCATCAGGGCGGCGAGCGCGTCGGCGTGCTGGGCCGCTTTGGCCTTCAGGTCGTCGACGTCGATGTCGCCGCGGTCGTCGCACTTGACCGGCACCACGCGCATCCCAGCCATCACCGCGCTGGCCGGGTTGGTGCCGTGGGCCGACGTCGGGATGAGGCAGACGTCGCGGGCGCCCTCGCCGCGGGCGGCGTGCCAGGCGCGGATGACCAGCAGCCCGCAATACTCCCCCTGGCTGCCCGCGTTGGGCTGCAGCGACACGGCCGCGAAGCCGGTGATGGC
>JAGQJJ010001242.1 GCA_020430675.1 Myxococcales bacterium | reverse complement strand
ACCAGATCGATCGGCAACGGCCCCTTCGCCAGCGCCAGCATCGTGCGCTTCGGCTCGGCCGCCGCCTGCTCGGGCAGCGGGTTCTGGTCGATCAGCGTCTTCCAGTCGGCCTTGTCGACCACCACCACGTCGACCGGAAACCCGAACGTGCGCTCGATGGCGGCCTCGACCACGCGCTGCGTCTCTTCGGCTGACGACTGCGCGATGAAGACCACATTGCCGCTCTGCACATGCGTCGCGACCGCGCCGAAGCCCTCGCCGGCGCACATCGCGCGCAGATCGGCCATGGGCACCTTGCGATGCCCGCCCACGTTGATGCCCCGCAACAAGACGATTTGAACAGCCATGGCGCGCACTGTGCCAGAACCGGCGCGCGACCACCATCCACCGCCGTCACTGCGTCGGCGCGATGCAGGCGCGCTGCCGCGGTGCAGCGCGCTCAGGGCTGCGGCACGACGAGGCGGTAGATGATGGTGTTGCTGTTGTCTCCGCCGACGGCGATCTCGTCGCGGCCGTCGCCGTCGAGGTCGAACAGGGCCACGGCGCCGATGCCGGAGACCAGCGGGCCTGGCAGGGGCTGGCCGGGGCCGGTGCAGCCGAATGTGCCGTCGCCGAGGATGAGCCGGGCCGAGGAGTAGCCGCCGTTGCCATGCGCCGAGAGCACGATGTCGGCGTGCCCGTCCCCGTTGGCGTCGCCGGCCGCGACCCCGTCGAAGCCCAGCAGGCCGGGAACGCCGGTGCAACCCGAGACGGGTGCCGCATACCGCCGGCCGCCGCGGTTCTCGACCCGCGACTGGCCGGTGCTGACGATGTCGAGGTCGCCGTCGCCGTCGAGGTCGACTGTCACAAACGTCCACGGGTCGTAGGCCACGCTCACCCCGCCCACGATGGCGAAGGTGCCGTCGCCGACGCCATAGAGCACCTGCAACCGCCGCTGGTTGTACTCGATGCCGACCAGCAGGTCCTGATGCCCGTCGCCGTCGAGATCGACGATGGCCATGCTGGCCGATCCGCCCGCCCGCCGGTCGGGCGGTGAGATGTCGAAGGTGGCGTCGCCGCGGCTGATCGCGACCGCGAAGCTGTCGTGGTCGTGGCCGACGATGTCGTCGAAGCCGTCCCCGTTCAGGTCGCCGGCGGCCATCAGATAGGGCGGATACGGCAGGCCCCAGGGGATCGCGGTCCGGGGGCCGAAACTGCCGTCGGGCTGCGCGAGGGCAAAGCCGCGGTAATCCACGGCGTCGGCGCGGCCGTCGCCGTTGAAGTCGCCGGTGGCCATGCCCCAGAGGCCCACGCCGATCTGGACCGGCGCTG
>JAGQJJ010001241.1 GCA_020430675.1 Myxococcales bacterium | reverse complement strand
CGCGCCCTGACGACTGTTCAGGGCACCGTCAACACGATGCCCAATTCGACCGCGTCGGCGGCGTCGGCCGCCAGCGTGTAGGCCCGGTCGAGCAGGCTCAGGCCGTCGCCCCGATCGGGGAACCGCCGCGCGCGGAAGTTGCCGTTGCGATCCAGCACCGCGTTGAGGAAGTAGTCGCCCGGGTGCACCTGTTCGAGCGCCAGGGTGGCCTCGGTGGCGCCAGCGGGGGCCTGCGTGCTGAGAATGCGCGCCGGTGTGCACCGACCCGCCAGTCCGCAGGCGGTGGTGGACACCAGCAGCCAGACCGGGGTCTCGGCGGGCAAGGGGTCGACCCAGGTGACCTGCGCCGTCAGCGTTGGCAGCGGCGGAAACGGCGCGTCGAAGGCGCCCGTCGCCGCGTCGAAGTCAAGCGGCAGCGTGCGCGCCTCGGCGCGGCTGGCCCGCCACTCGACGTGCCGTTGGCCGCGCACGTCGACGATCAGCTCGACACGGTCGGCGTCCGGCAGCCGCCAGTGGGCCTCCAGATAGTCGCAGCCGCGATCGGGGTGGCAGAAGCGCCAGTCGGTCTCATCATGTTCGACCAGCACGGTGCGGGTATCGCGCATCAGACCGCCGAAATCGCCGCCGTTGCGATAGACCAGCGTCGGCCCGGTCGCGGTGTCTTCGATGGCAAACGCAAAACGCAGGTTGTTGCCGGCGTCGAGGTCGAAGCGGCTGAACAGCGTGCGGTGATCGGCCGCGCGCAGATCCATGTTCATCACCGGAAAGTCGCCGAGCGGCGTGCGGGTGGCCGGGCCCGTCCACAGCCCGGCGAGGCGCACCAGCAGGGCCTGTTCGGCCGCCAGCGACGCGGAGCCATCGGCCGCGGGCCGCGCATCGCCCACGCGGCCATCGTCCAGCGCATCGGTCGCCGCGAAGCGCGCATCTGCTCCAGGGGGCGCGCCCGCGCTGTCATCAGCGCAAGCCCAGATGAACATCGTCAACGCAAACACGGTTCGCATGGCGCCCGAATACCGCGGCCGTTGACGCTCGGCAAGGCTCGAATCCGCTTTGCCTCCAAACGGGTTTGTCCGCCATACTCCCGCGGTGCGGTGCGAGGGGTGCCGCAGATGACCGACAGGGGAGATCAACGTGAAGATTCTGGAGCGTCTGCTTTTGGGGCTGGTGCTGATCATGGCGTTGCCGGTGGCCGCGTGCGACGACGATGACTCGAGCAGCACGGCCGATATGGGCATGGGCGGCGAAGGCGAAGGCGAGGGCGAGGGCGAAGGTGAGGGCGAAGGTGAGGGCGAGGGCGAAGGCGAAGGCGAAG
>JAGQJJ010001240.1 GCA_020430675.1 Myxococcales bacterium | reverse complement strand
TCGCCGAACGCGCGGCCGAACACAAACCGCATCAACTCGAGCCGCGTGTCGGCGACCAGCACCAGCGCGCGAAACAGCCGCGACCAGTCCAACGCCGGCTCGCTGCGGTCGAAGAGCACCACGCGCTCGGGCTCGATGGCGGTCAACAGGTGCAGAAAGCTGAGCCCGCCGGCCACGCTGATGAAGCTGCCGATCGACAGGTGGCCAAAGTCGCGAATCTTCTCGATGACATACGACAGGCGCTGCCAATCATCGGTCGTGGCGATGTACCGGACGCTGCGCATCGCGTGATGATGGCCGATCTGCCGCGGCGCGACAAAGTTCGCGGCCCGCGCTGGGGCTTCGCGTAGGCAAAAAACGCCCCTTGACCGCAACCCGCGATTGCGTCGACGGTTAGCGGCACTCAGACCCTGGATTGAGGAGCGCCGATGTCCCGACGCCTTCCCCCGCTCGCCGCGCTGGTCGCGTGGGCCCTGGCCGGCCCCGCCCTGGCCCGGCCAGTGGCGCCGAGCGCGTTCTGCGGCACGTACCCTGAAGCGCCGGTCTGCGCCGACGGGCCCGCGCTGTGCGAGACGTGCCATACCGCGCCGCCGTCGCGAAACGTCTACGGGCTGCAGATCGAGCAGGCGTTGCTCGACCACATCGACCGGCCGTTCGACGACGCAAAGTTCCTCGAGAACCTGCCCGCCGCGCTCGCTGCGGTCGAGGGCCTCGACGCCGACGCCGACGGATACCCCAACCTCGACGAAGTGCTCGCCGGCACGTCGCCCGCAGACCGCCGCAGCCGCCCGGCCGCCGGCGACTGCCCGCGCGACATCGCCCTCAACGGGTGGGATGTCTGCAATTACGACGTGGCCTACGTCTTCAAGAAGATCATGCTCGACTTCTGCGGCCGCTCGGCCACGCGCGACGAGATCAAGGCCTTCGCCGCCGAAGCCGACGCGCTCGCGGCGCTGCACGAGACGCTCGACGCCTGTCTCGACACCGAGAACTGGCGCGGCCGCGATGGCGTGGTCTGGAACATGGCCAACAGCAAGATTCGGCCGTTGCAGTCGATCAAATCGGGCGAGGACAACCCCGGCGACATCCCGCTGGCCGATTATCTCGACGATTACAACCTGTTCGTCTACGCCCACACCGACGACCGCGACGTGCGCGCGGTGCTCACCGCCGACTATTTTGTCGAGCGCCAGGGCGGCCGCAACGGCTCGCCCACCTACTACGCGCCCTTCCAGCGCACCTTCGAGCAGGATCTGGCGGTGCGGGGCATCGGCGGCGTGCAGGTCGTCGACCGCGAACACCGCGCGGGCATGC
>JAGQJJ010001239.1 GCA_020430675.1 Myxococcales bacterium | reverse complement strand
CCGCAGAAGGGGCAGACGGCCACCGGATCGGGCACGCCAGCGCGACAGGAGGGGCAGGACTTCACGCCCCGACTCTCGCAGCGCCCCGCCGGGCTGTCAAACCCCCGTTGCGTGGAAAATTACGGGTTCGACGGCCGAGCGGCGCTATGCGCCGTGCCTGGCCAAAAGAAGTTGATAGAGCACCGCGTCGGCGCCATCGCGGTAGTAGCGGCGGCGAAGGCCGGTCGCGCCGAAGCCAAACGCTTCATAAAGCGCACGGGCCGCCGCGTTGTCGGCGCGCACTTCCAGGTGGATCACCGCCGCGCCGAGGTCGCGGCCCTGACCGATCAGATGGTCCATCAAGCGTCGGCCATGGCCTTGGCGCCGACGGGCGGCGGCGACGGCGATCTCGATCAGCTCGACCTCATCGAGCACGACGCGGAAATCGAGCCATGCCACGAGCTGGTCGCCCTCGCAGAGCACCCATTGATGCGCGTTGGGCTCGCTCAGCTCAACGCGCAGGGACTCGGCCGAATAGTGGGCGTCGAGCGTGGCGTGGGTCAGCGCGACCACGGCCTCGGCGTCGGCCGCGCGCATGCGGCGCAAGGTCATGCGGCCGGCGCGGGTTCGACCAGGCGCACGACGCGGCGCCACAGGTCTTCGAGGCCCTCGCCGCTGGTGGCCGACCAGCCGACGACCTGCCGCGGCTGGAAGCCGAGGCCGTTGGCGACCGCGGCGATGGCCAGCTTGCGTTTGCTGACCGGCAGCTTGTCGATCTTGGTGACCACCGGCAGCACCGCCCGGCCCGCGTGGCTGCACCAGGTGACCATCGCGCGCTCCCAATCGCCCGGCGTGCGGCGCACGTCCATCAGCAGCAGCACGCCGCGCAAAGGGACGCGCTGCGTGAGGTAGGTCTCGACCATCGGCCCCCAGCCGGCGCGCACCGCGTCGGGCACCTTGGCGTAGCCGTAGCCCGGCAGGTCGCAGAGCATGAAGCGATCGTCGATCTGAAAGAAGTTGAGCAGCTGCGTGCGCCCGGGCGTGTTGCTGACCTTGGCCAGTTGTCGGCGGTTGACCAGGCCGTTGATCAGGCTCGATTTGCCCACGTTCGAGCGGCCGGCGATCGCCAGCTCGGGCAGCGCGCCCGCGTCGGGGTAGTCCTTGGCGTACACGGCGCTCTTGATGAAGATCGCCTGCTTGACGTGGGGGTTCTCAGGCATCTGGCCTCACAGCGTTGCGCAAGTCCGTCGATTCCCCAAGCGCGCCGGACGCGGCGTCGCGGGCAAGGCCGAAAGCGGAGGCGATGCCCCAGCATCGTCGAGCGGCCAAGCCCCC
>JAGQJJ010001238.1 GCA_020430675.1 Myxococcales bacterium | reverse complement strand
GAACCAGACCAGGTAGGCCGCGCCGCGGATGAGCGCGACCCCGACGAAGGCGCCGATGATGATGTCGGGCCCGGCGCCGAGCGCGGCGGGGATGACAAACGAGGCGAAGCGCGACACGTAGAAGAGCAGCGTGGCCCAGAACGCGCCGTCGTATTCCTGGCGGGCGATGAGGTACATCGCCAGCGTCTGGCCGGGGAAGTCGGCGATCACCGCGAAGCCGAGCAGGACGAGCGGCAGCGCGACCTGGGGCATGTCGATCCAGGCTGCGATGCTGGGGCCAAGGAACCAGAGCACGGCCGCGTAGGGCAGGGCGAGGCCGACGAGCAGCCGACCGACGTGCACGCCGAGCGCGCGGCTGGCGGCTTGCCCCAGCTTGGGCACGAAAAACGACATCGCGTCGGGCAGCCCGAGGGGGCCGAGCGCGTTGATGGTCTCTTGCACCAGGTAGATGAGCGCGACGACGGCAAACTCGTCGCGGGGCAGCAGGCGGGTGAGCGCGACGATCAGCAGGACGTTGAGCACGCCGCCGACGGTGCGGGCGCTTGAGACGCGGCCCACGCCCGCGGCGACCTGCTTCTTCGTCTCGTCCAAGGGGGCTCCTGACAGCGCTGCGCACGGTCGCATAGACGCCCGTTTGGGGCAACGGGGCGCGCGTGCTGACAAGAAACATGCCAATGCATGGGGGGCCGAAAAGGCGCACGGGTGCGCCACGCGCGCGGAGACGGTTGCTCCAGGGCGGGGTATGCTGCCGGCGGAGGTGCCGCGATGTCGCGTCCGCTCGCTCTCTTGCTGCTGCTCGTCGTGGCGGCCCTGGTCATCGGCATGGCGCTGCGCGATCCGCAGCCGCGGGCGGTGGCGCCGGTCTCGGGTGGCCCTGACGCAACGGCGCGGGTCGAGCCGCCGCCGACGCCGGTCGCGGTGGTCGATGGAGCGGTGGCGCTGGAGGTCGACGCAGCGGCGATCGAGCGGCCCATCGCCGCGCCGCCGCGCATGCGCACCGATGGCTGGCGCGCGCTGCCGGTCGAAGCGAGCGAGCGGGTGGTCGCGCTGGAGCTGCGCAGCGGCTTCAATACGCCGGTCGGGCGCATGGCGCTGCGCTGCATCCCCGAGTTTTAGCGGACGCAGCTCGACGCCGTGAAGCAGGAGACCGGGTTTGATCCCATCGAGCAGGTCGAACGGCTGTACTTCGCCGATCATATCGTCGCGATGGAGGGCCAGTTCGGCGCGGTGGAGCAGTGGGCCAAGATGGGCGGCGGTTTTGTCGAGACGCTGACCGCGCCTGGGGTGCGGGTCTTTGTCGGCGAAGAGAACCACGAGGCGTTTGCCATCA
>JAGQJJ010001237.1 GCA_020430675.1 Myxococcales bacterium | reverse complement strand
AGGTCAAGATCACGGTCGAAGGCAAGTACACGCTGCTGCGCAAGTTCGACGCCGACAACGTGGCGGCCATCGACTTGAACCTGTCGGGCTACGAGAGCGGGCAGGTGACGTTTGATCCCGAGCTGTTCAAGCTGCCGCCTGACCTGCAGGTGCGCGAGGTGCGCCCGGCGGCGATGGTGGTGCGCTTCGAAGCGCGGGTGCAGCGGGCGCTGCCCATCGAGGCGCGCTTTGAGGGCGAGCCGCAGACCGGGTACCGCGTGACGCAGGTGACGGTCGATCCGCCGGAGGCGACCGTGGTGGGCGCGCAATCGGTGGTCGAGGCGCTGGAGAAGGTGCAGACCGAGCGCATTTCGCTGGTGGGCCGCAGCCAGACGACCACCATTGACGTGCCCCTGAGCGCACCGCCGGCCTATGCCAGCTATCGCGATCGCGGGCGGCGGTATGGCGTGACGCTGACCATCGAAGAGAAGCGCAGCACGCGCCTGGTCAGCGCGATCCCGGTCGAGGTGCGCGGATTGCCGCCCGATGCGCCGGGCTTCGAGGTCAGCCCGCCGACGGTCGACATCACCTTGCACGGCCCGATGACCCGGCTGTCGGCGCTGAAGACCGACGAGCTGCTCAGCCACGTCGATGCGTCGAAACTGGGCGATGGCAAGGTACACTCGGTGCAGGTGCGCGTGGACCCGCCCGAGGGGTTGACGGTGCAGGACATCGAGCCCAATCAGGTGACGCTGGTGCGGGTCACCCCACCCCCGCCCGATGCGGGTCCGCCGGACGCCGAGGTGAAGGCGCCCGAGAAGTAGCGGCAGGAGCAGCAGGTTTGAACGAGAGACGGCAGCTATTCGGGACCGACGGCGTCCGCGGCGTGGCCAATCGCCACCCGATGACCGCCGAGCTGGCGCTGCGCCTGGGCCGGGCCATCGGCTATCGCCTGCGGCGGGGCCTGGGGCGGCATCCCAAGGTGCTGATCGGCAAGGACACGCGCCTCTCGGGTTATCTGATCGAGACCGCGCTGACCGCGGGCCTGTGCTCGGTGGGCGCTGACGTGCACCTGTGCGGGCCGCTGCCGACGCCGGGCATCGCGTTCCTGACCGCCGGCATGCGCTGCGACGCGGGCGTGGTCATCTCGGCGAGCCATAACCCGTATCAGGACAACGGCATCAAGCTGTTCGCGCGCGACGGCTACAAGCTGCCCGACGCCGAAGAGCTGGTGCTGGAGCAGCTGCTCGACAGCGACGAGCTGGAGGCCTTCCGGCCGACGGGCACCGATATCGGCCGCGCGTGGCGCATCAACGACGCCGAGGGCCGATACTCGGTGTTTGCCAAGAGCGC
>JAGQJJ010001236.1 GCA_020430675.1 Myxococcales bacterium | reverse complement strand
TCCCGCGACGCCGCCGGCCGATCACCCGCAGCCGCAGCGCGTGCCCGATCCCGAGCCGCCGGCGCAGCGCGAGCCCGATCCGGCGCCGCCGCCCGCCGAGCCCGCGCCGTGCCGTTATCCCGCGGGGCCGCATGTCATCAGCGACAACGGCGTAGTGCCACCGCTGGCGTGGCGCGGGGCCTATGATGGCAACGGCCAGCGCGTCGACTTCGACCTGGAGAGCTTTCACTGCGACCCCGCCTACGCGCGGTATTCGGTGCTGGCGGTGGTCGTGGGCGCGGAGTGGTGCGGGGCCTGCGCGCAGTACACCCGCCAGCTCGCGAGCCAGGCGCGCGCCATCGACGCCGCGGGCGCGCTGCTTTTGTTCATCGAGGTGGAAGACAACGGCTACTCGCCAGCCAGCAATGAGGTGGCCCAGCGCACGATCGAGCGCTATGCGCCGGGCGCGCCGAGCGTCCGCGTGGGCGATGGCATGACCGCGCAGGGCGCGCGCACGGTGTACAACGCGCCGATCGTGCGCAGCTTCCCGTCGGTCTTTGCGGTGCGGCGGAGCGACATGCGGGTCATCGCCAATCAAGATGTCGTCGGCTATATCGACTTTGCCGCCCTGGCCCGCCAGGAGTCCCAGCGCGCGCCGCCGCCCGATGTGGATCCGGGGGTCGATCCGGGGCCCGATATCGGCCTCGGCGGGGCCTGCGACGAGGAGCCGGGCGAGCCGAATGACGCCGCCGGCCAGGCCACGCCGCTCGCCGCCGGCCAGGTGGTGCAGGGCGGGGTGTGCAATGGCAACGCCGACTTCTATCGCGTTGACCACGCCGGCCTGTGGACGCTGGAGCTGGCCTTCTCGCACGCCGAGGGCGACCTGGATGTCTACGTCTGGGATGCCAATTCCGGCGGCCCATTGATCGGGCTCGATGGCAACGCGGTGGGCAGCGATGGCACGTCCGATGGCGAGCGGTTCGACTTCTTCGGCCAGCAGACCGTGGTCGTGCTTGGCTATCAGGGCGCGATGGCCGGCTACACGCTGCGGCTCACGGGCTACTGACCGCGTTTGATCAGGCGGCGCTGCGGGCCCGCAGCCGGCCGCGCAGGTCGGCGAGGTCGAAGTCGGCGCCGCCGCCCAGCTCGAAGTGATCGATGAACAGGTCGCCCATGACCCGCGTGGCCGCGCCGGCGACCGCCGCGCCCGAGCCCATGGCGGCGATCAGGCCCGCCAGCGGCATCACCCCCCAGAGCAGGCCACCGACGGTATAGCTGACCGCGGTGGGCGTGACGCTGCCGACCAGAGCCATGATGATGGTCTTGGCGCGATGCTCGCTCAGCGGCGTCTGGT
>JAGQJJ010001235.1 GCA_020430675.1 Myxococcales bacterium | reverse complement strand
GGCGACGGCCACTGCGCTCGACGAAGTGCGCGCGCTCGGCATCGAGCGGCAGCGGTTCTACGAGCTGATGCGCACCGATCCGGCGATGTCGGTCAAGCTCATGTGGAGCTTCATCCAGGTGCTCAATACACGCCTGCGCATGACCAATAGCGAGCTGCTCACCTCGCGCGAGACGATCGACATCCTGCGCCAGAACCAGAAGGGCGGCGTCATCGCCGAGCTGCCCAACGTCGACCCCGGCCTGCAGGCGGTCGCTGCGCTGCCGGTCATGGTCACCGACGAGCTCATCCCGAACTTCCTCTTTGCCGATGGCGAGACATCGGGCACCGACCCGCTGCTGCGCACCGACGAACCCGAAGAAGGACCGGTCGACCCCTCGGCGCCCACGCTTGAACTGCCCGAGGTCGACGAGGAGCTGCGCCGCACGCAGCCCGAGATGCAGCTTGACCCCAAGGCGCTCGACGAGCCCGCGCTCATCGAGACCGCCACCGACCGTCCGGCCTTGCGGCTGGCCATCGACGACGACGCCGCCGACGACGAGCCGGTCGACGAAGGCGCTGACGACGACATCGAAGAGGACGAAGACGAACTGCGGCCGCGCCGTACGCTGGAGCTCAAGTCGCCTCTGCCGGCCGCCGACGACGAATGAGCGCCGCGTCCCCACCAGCGGGCCGGCTCGCGCCGCGCCTGGTCGTGCCCTTGGTCATCGCCTTCTTCCTGGTCATCGCCGCGACCATCTCGTGGTCGGGCCGCCCGAGCGAGCCCACCTCGGGCGGACACCTCGTCTTCAGCGACGACTTCAGCGGCCCGGCCATCGGCGACGACTACTTCGCCAGCCCCGAAGCCGACCTCGGCTGGGAGGCGGGCACCTGGACCATCGTCGACGGCCGTCTGCGCGCCGAGAAGATCCACAACGCCGCGTTGTGGTTGAAAAAGCCGCTCCCTGAAAAAGTGCGCATCGAGTTCGATGCCCGCGCCGAGTCACCGGAGGGCGACGTCAAATGCGAGGTCTTCGGCGACGGCCGCACCCACCAGAGCGGCTACATCCTGATCTTCGGCGGCTGGAAGAACACCATCAACGCCATCGCCCGCCAGGACGAACACGGCGAAGACCGCAAGGAAGACACCCGCTGCGCCGCCCGCAAGGGCCGTCGCCTCTGTGTCGAGCCCGAGGTCGACTATCACTGGACGATCGAGCGCACCGACGGTGAGCTGCGCTGGTACCTCGACGGCAACCTCTTCCTCACCTACGACGACCGCCAACCCGTCCGTGGCCGGCACTTCGCCTTCAATGACTGGGAAGCGCCCGTCACGTTCGACAACCTGCGCATCTACGACCTCGGC
>JAGQJJ010001234.1 GCA_020430675.1 Myxococcales bacterium | reverse complement strand
AACGACCCGGTGCACGCCCGCGAGCGCGGTCGATTTGCCGTGCACGCCGACGGCCGGGAAGACGTGCCCGCCTGAACGCGCCCGCCGACGGCCAGCTTGCCGCCCGCCGCCAGACCGCCGACAATGGGCTGACACTGACCGACCTGCGAGCGTCCGATGTTCTTCCTTCGCCGCAAGAAGACCGAGCCGGCCAAAGAGACGCAGACCTTCGCGCCGCTGCCCGCGGTGTCGATCGACCCGGACGACGACGGGCACGAGGGGCGCTGGGCGACCCTCGAGCTGTTCCAGGACATGACCGCCGACCAGATCAGCCGCATCGCCGATCGGCTGACCACCGTGCAGCTCGAACCCGGCGAAGTATTGATGCGGGCCGGCGAACAGGGCGACGCGCTGTACCTGCTCGACGCGGGGCAGGTGCGCATCAATGTGCCCCCGGGCGAGGGGCGCCGGGGGCTGACGCGGTTGATCAGCGCGCCGTCGGCGCTGGGCGAGATGGCGTTGATCACCCGTGAGGCCCGCACCGCGACCGTGGTCGCCGAGACCCAGGTGCGCGCGATGCGGCTCGATCGCGCCGAGTTCGACGCCCTCGTCGCGCGCCACCCCGACGTGGCCCGCCTGGTCACCCGCCTCGTGGGCGAGCGTCTCAAGGAGATCGACGGCATCCGCCGGGTCGGCAAATACCGCGTGGTCGGGGTGCTGGGCAAAGGCGCGGTGGCCGACGTCTTCGAGGGCAGCCACCCTGAGCTGGGCACGCCGGTTGCGCTCAAGATGCTCTCGCACGCGCTGGTCTATCACCCGCAGTTTGCCCACCAGTTCGACCGCGAGGCGCGCATCGTCGCGGCGCTGACCCACCCGCATATCGTGCGCGTCTTCGACTTCGAGCGCGCCTATGGCACGCGGTTCATCGTGATGGAGCGTTTGGAGGGCGAGCTGCTCTCCGACATCATCGAGCGCGATGATCGCCCGGCCTGGAACACCATTCGGCGCGTGCTCCGCGAGATCGGCGGCGCGCTGCACTATGCCCACGGCCAGGGGCTGGTGCACCGCGATGTAAAGCCGTCAAACGTGTTCATCACCGAGACCGGGCAGGCGAAGCTGCTCGACTTCGGCATCGCCATCCAGCAGGACAAGGTGAGCGGGGAAGGGGATTCCCGAGTGGGATCACCCTGTTATGTCGCGCCCGAGCAGGCGATCGGCGAGCCGGTCGACGCCCGGGCCGATCTGTACGCGCTGGGCATCAGCGCCTTTGAGCTCATCGCCGGAAAGGTGCCCTTCGATGCGCCCGATGTGGTCGGCCTGCTGCGCAAGCACATCTACTCGCCCATGCCCGACATCCGCGCCTTTGTGCCCGATGTGCCCGATGAC
>JAGQJJ010000122.1 GCA_020430675.1 Myxococcales bacterium | reverse complement strand
CACGGTGATCGGCACCTGCACATCGGATCGCTCGCCATCGATGTCGTCGAGGCGGAACAGGCGCGTGCCATCGGCGGGCGCGACGAGGCGCAGGGTGGGCACGACGCCATCGAGGCGCAGCGCGTAGGTCATGTCGGCGCTCTCCGCGCCACAGGCGTCGGTCGCGCGCACCGTGACCGCACCGATGTACAGGGTGTCGGCGGGCAGGCCGGCTTCCACCGCGAAGCCGCCGTCGGGATCCACCCGGGCGGTGGCCGCGGCGTCGAGCGGCGGGGCAAACTCGACCTGCACCTCGTCGCCGGCTTCCAGGCCGACCGCCTGGCCGGTGAACTGCCAGTACAGCGATTGGCCCTCGCGCCGCGCGGCGTCGAGGCCCCGCACGTTCTCGGCGCCAGCGCGCAGGTCGAGGGCCACGAGCGGCGCTTCGACGCGCGCGACGAGGCGATAGGGCCCGATCTCGGCGGGCAGCGCGGTGGGCGACTTGGCCTGCACCCGGATCTCGTTCTCGCCGTCGCGCAGCGTGATGCGGGCCACCGCGCGGCCGTTATCGACCGTGGCCGCGGCGGCGATGCCCTCGACGCGCACGTCGACCTCGGGGCAGTAGGTCTCGATGCGCAGGTCGGTCTGCAGGCCGGGCGCGATGGGGTCGGCGTCGTCATCGGCGCCCAGATCGCAGCCGCCGCCCGGCAGAGGCTCAACCACGAGCGCGCAACGGGCCACCGCGACCTGCACATCGACCGCGGCGCGGGCCGCCGCGGCGGTGGCTTCGAGGCGATGAGTGGCCTCTTCGGCGACGGGAAGCGCGACCACCGCGCGGGCGACCCCATCGACCACCGGGAGCCGCTGAGCCGGCGCGCCGTCAACGCTGAGGTTGACCTCGGCGGCGCCTTGCACCGCGAGGCGGGCTTCGATTTGCAGGCCATCGGCCAGATCGCCGGTCAGGTCATTGGCGCCGGTGAGCGTGGCGCCGTCCTCGGGCGCGATGAAGCGCAGCGTGACCGGGCCCGCGTCGACCTCGGCGTCGACCTCGGCGTCGGTCGGCGTGGCGTCGACCGTGGAGTCGATCTCGGCGTCATTCGAAGGCGCGGTGCCGCCGCCGTCATCGCAGGCGCCGAGGGTGAGCGCCGCAAAGAGCGCCAGCCCCATCCAGCCCCGCCGCCCCGATCGTTCACCCGTGTTGCCGGCCTGCCCGCTCCGGTGCCTGCTCATGGACCATCCTCATCGCGCTCGCTGCTCGGGCCATCATCCACGTTGGCGCGGTCGAATGCGAGCGCTGGCGCGGTGCACTCCCAGGCTGAGCCGGGCCATCAGGTGCGTGACCCGGCGCACCAACCGAAGCGTGCTCGGGGCGGCGGCGACATCGAGCGCCACATCGAGGGCGCGGGCGCGCAGACGGTCGATCATGGGGCTCCGTTGGGCGCGGCGGGCTGCGGCCGCGCCTTCTGCCACGCGCGGCCGCGCTCGGTCAGCTCGACGAAGCGCGTCTTGGGGGTGTGGCAGGCCTCACAGCCGAGCTTCTCGTCGCGCGAGACGCGCCACCAGTCGCTGCTCTGGCGACCCAGCGCGGTGAACTGCCCGCGCCCTTCGTGGCAGTCCTCGCAGTCCACGCCATGCTCAGCCGCCATCGCCATCATCTGCTGGGCGATGAGCCGCTTGTCGGTGTAGTCGGTGAAATCGGGGGTATGGCAATAACGACAGGCCTGCCGCAGCGCCTTCGTGGCCTTGCGCATCTCTTTGCGGCGGCCTTCGTCGTTGGTGGTGGAGAACCAGGCCAGCGCGCGGGGTCGCCAGTCGGCTTCGATCGGCAGGGGCTCGGCGGCGGGCGGTGGCGCCGCGGCGAGCAGAAACAGCCCGGCGAGGGGCATGGCGAGCCACGCGAGGCGGCGCGAAGTCATGGTCTCTCCGAAGAAAACGGGCTAAAGCATAGCGAAAATGGCGACTGCGGCGACGTGAAGCGCGCGGGGCGATTCACCCGGTTTTCGGAGGGTTTGATGCGCATCCTGGTGGTCATGGATCCGATCGAGGCGGTCCGCGTCGACAAGGACACGACCTTCGGCTTCCTGCTCGCGGCGCAGCGCCGCGGGCACCAGATGTTCTACTGCAACATCCACGATCTGTTCGCCCGCGGCGGCGAAGGCGCGGCGCGCGCGGCACCGATCGAGGTGCAGGCGAAGCAGGGCGAGCATTTTGCGCTCGGCGACTGGGCCGATTACCGGCTGGCCGACTTCGACTCGATCTGGAACCGCAAGGATCCACCGGTCGACCGCGCCTACCTGCACGCGACGCATATCCTCGATCTGGCCGGGCCGAAGACGCTGGTGGTCAACTCGACCGACGGCGTGCGCATGGCCAACGAGAAGGTCTATGCGCTGCACTTCTCGCAGTGGATGCCCGAGACGCTGGTCACCCGCGACGTGGCCCGGATTCGCGGCTGGCTGCGCGAGGGTCAGCAACCGTTGATCGTCAAGCCGATCGACGGCCATGGTGGCGCGGGCATCTTTTTGCTGCGGCCCGATGACCGCAACGTGGCCAGCATTCTGGAGACGCTGAGCGGCGAGGGGCAGCACTGGGTGATGGCCCAGCAATACCTGCCGGCGGCGCGCGAGGGCGACAAGCGCATCATCCTGATCGACGGCGAGGCGCGCGGGGCCATCCTGCGGGTGCCGCAGGCCGACGAGAATCGGGGCAATATCCACGTCGGCGGCCGGGTGGTGCACAGCGAGTTGACGCCGCGCGAGAAGGCGCTCTGCGCGGCCATCGGGCCGCGGTTGCGCGCCGACGGGCTGTGGTTCGTGGGCCTCGATGTGATCGGCGAGCACCTGACCGAGATCAACGTGACCAGCCCGACCGGCATCCGCGAGGTCGAGGCGCTGACCGGCGTCGACCTGGGCGACGAGTACGTGCGGTTTGTCGAGGGGCGCCTGGCCGGTACTTAACCGAGCGGCTGATGGGCCTTGGGCGGCGCGTCGAAGCCCAACCGCTGCCAGAGCCGCGGGGTCTTCAACTTCCACAGGCTGCGCAGCGTATTGGCGTAGGCGCTCATGTCGAGGCCGACCTGCCCGCCGCGCTGCGCCTGCTGCGCCGTCCACGCCAGGTGCCGCTGGAAGACGTTGATCAGCATGTGCACGATGTCATGCGGCTCGTCGCCGGCCTTGACGCGCATGCGGTAGAAGACCTCGGCTTCCTTGGGGTTGCGGTTGAAGATCTGCGAGCCGATCAGCACATGAAAGGTCAGGTGCACAAACGGGTTTGTGCCATCGGGCAGGGTGTCATCGCCTTCGAGCAGGCCAATCGTCTCGAAAATCGGGAACCACTCCGGGTGATCGGCCATCGAGCGGCCGATGTACATCTCCTGGCCGAGCAGCGCCTGGCCATTGCGCATCTTGTCCCAGACGTGGCGCAGGAGCCGCTTGTCGACCCCCGGCAGCTCGACCACGATGCGCCCTTTTTCGTTTGCGCCGGTCATCGGCTCTCCGTCACCGCGCCTCGGCGGTGGCTGTCTCGCGATCGACGAGGAAGCGCTGCACCGCGCGCCGGTGCTCGTCGTGCGTCTCGCTGAAATGGTGCTCGCCGGTGCCGTCGCGCCGCGCGACGAAGTAGAGCAGCTTCTCGGCCTCGGCGCTCCGGGTCGGCCGCAACGCTGCGGCGAGCGCGGCGCGGCCGGGGTTGGCGATGGGGCCGGGCGGCAGGCCGTCGATCACGTAGGTGCTGTAGCGATTGTCGGGATCCTTGCAGTACCGCGGGTGCGGCACCTCGCGGTAGAGGCGCTCGCTGTAGACGCAGGTCGGGTCGGTCTGCAGCTTCATGCCCCGGGCGAGGCGGTTTTCGAAGACGCGCGCGACGAGGCCGCGATCGCGGTCGGTGCGGGCCTCTTTTTCAACCAGCGAAGCCAGCGTCAAGAGGCGCTGGCGGGCGTCGCCGTCCTCGCGCAACCGGGCGCTGCCGGGCAGACCGCGGATGAGCTCATCGAACACCGCGTCGAAGCGGTCGGTGAGAACGCGCACCACCTCGTCGAGTGAAGCGCCCTCGCGAATCCAATAGGTGTCGGGGAAGAGGCGGCCTTCGAGGTTGTCACGCTCGACGCGCTCAAGAAAGGCCTGGCGGTCGGCGAGGCCGCGCTCGGCGAGCAGGTCGGCGATCTGCCAGCGGTTGAAGCCCTCGGGGATGGTGATGCGCACCTGGGCGGGCAGCGTGCCGCGCTCGAGGGCGGCGAGCAGCTCGCGGGGGGTGTCGCGCAGGTCGATGGCGTAGGTGCCGGCCTTGAGCTTGCTGCCGACGCCGCGGTAGCGGCCGTACCACTCGAAGACCAGCGGATCGGTCACCACGCCCGCGTCGTGCAGGCGGGCGACGATGGCCCGAAACGAGGCGCCGGGCGGGATCTCGACCGCCTGCAAGCCGCCTTCGGTCGACAGCGGCCGATCGAGCCAGCCCAGCCGATGCCACGCATAGGCGCCCCCAGCGAAGACGGCCAGCACGAGGACCAGCGCAAGGCGGGCGAGCAGGCGTTTCACGGCGGTTCTCCCGAGGTGTTCGACCGGGGGCGTGCGTCGAGCCAGCTTTGAAGTATCAACGTGGCGGCGACCTTGTCCACCACCTCCCGGCGGCGGGCCCCGCGGGTGCCGGCTTCGCGCAGGGCGCGGTCGGCGAGCACGGTGGTCATGCGCTCGTCCCAGCGGTCGATGGGCAGGCCCGTGTGCGCGGCGACGGCGTCGGCGAAGCGTTCAACGCGGGCGGCCTGGGCGCCGGGTCGGCCGTTCGGTTGCAGGGGCCAGCCGACCACGATGCGGTCGACCTCGTGCTCGGCGATGAGGGCGGCGAGGGCGTCGAGGTCGGCCTTCAGGCTTTGTCGGCGCAGCGTGGTGACCCCCTGGGCGATGATGCCCAGACGGTCGCTGACGGCCACGCCGACGGTCTTGTCGCCGACGTCGAGGCCGAGGGTGCGGTGGGTCATCCGGTCTGTGGTCCCTCCACGGGTGCTTCGATGGGCGCCGCCGGCGGGGGCGGCGGCGGGGGCGGCTCGACGATCTCGGGCGACTCCAGCGGCGGCAGCGCCTCGACGTCGACCCCGCGCTCGTTCGACTCGATCAAGGAGCGCAGGCGCGTCAGCCGCCGATCGGTCTCCGACACCCACTCATTGGCCGCGCCCAGGCGCTCGCTCATGGTGATGTTCTTCTCGTAGATCGTCAGCGACTGCTCCAAGAGCGGCTGCAACTGCTTGCGCAGTTCGATGGTGTAGAAGCGCCGCGTCGCCTCGGTGAACTCGGTGGGCACCTCGGCCTGCAGCACGTCGCGGTAGAACTGCTCGTACAGCTCACCCAGCTTCAGGCCGGCGGCGGTCGCCCAATAGCTGTGCTGCACGTTCAGCGCGTCGATGAAGCTGGCCTGCGCCTGCCGAAAGAAGCGCACCTTCTCGGCCAGATCGTCTTTCATGCGCGGCAACGGCAGCTTGAGCGGCACCTTGTGTGAGAGGCGCTGATACAGCTCGCCGCGGCGGAAATGGGCTTCGGCGAGCAGGTCATTGCCGCCGACGTAGCCCTCGGTGCCCTCTTCGACCAGGGCCATGGCGCGCTTCAGGTCGCGCTCGGCTTCGGCGGGGCGGCCGAGGCGCGCAAAGGCGGTGCCGCGGCGCAGGTGGCACTCGGCGCGGTCGAGCGGGCCGAGATCGGTGGCTTCGAGCAGACGGTTGTACAGGTCGATCGCGGTCGGCAGGTCGCCGGTCTTGATCAGGTTGTAGCCCCAGCGAAATTCGCCATCGCGCTGGTCGCGCAGCTCGGTGGCCAGCTGGGCATAGCGGCGGAAATGCACGCCGGCGAGCTGGTGCTGGCGCAGGTATTCGAGCGCCAGCCCGCGGTTGTAGAGCGCGGCGTGGGTAAAGCGGCTCTCGGGGAAGCGCTCGATCAGCTCGCCGAACAGCGAGTCCGCGGCGGCGAAGTCCTGCCGATCGAAGGCCGCCTTGCCGTCTTCGAATAGCTCTTGCGCGTCGAAGGCGCGCAGGTGGCCCTGGCCCTCTTCGTCGGTCGAGTACTCGACGACCATGGGCTCCATCTCGACGACTTCAGGAGGCTTCTCGGTGCGGGTGGTGGGACGCGCGCCGCACGCGGTCAAGGTGAGCGTGGCGGCGAGGAGCAGGCTGCGGGGCATTGGGGTATTCATGGTCGGACGGACACCCGCAGGCGGTCAGGGTTTCAGCCTCGTCCGATGGTCTAACGCAGCGGCGATGAGATCAATGCCTGCGCGACGCGGTCGAGGCCGCGCAGGTCGCGCACGTCGTGGGCGAAGAGCGGGATCGTCCACGGATTGGCGCCCGCGACATCGGCCAGCGTCGACACCGCCTGGGCGTCGCGCACGGCCATGCGCTCGTGGTCCAAGAGACCGCTGCGCAAGGCCATGACCAGGGCGCGGCGGCGCTCGGCGGGCACGTCGGGCAACGCGGGCGCCAACGCCTCGGTCAGCTCGGCCAGCGTGACTTCGTCGCCGTCGACCGGCGCCAGCGGGCGGTGCACGCGGTTGACGATGAAGCCGCCGAGCGGGAAGCCGCGCTCGGCGAGCTGGGCCCGGAAGCGCACCGCCTCGTCGACGTTGCCGCGGCTGGGCGTGGTGACCAGGAAGAAGCGCGTCGCTGGCCGTCGCAACAGGGCGCGCACGGCGAGGCTGGCGTCGCGCAGGGCGTCGAGGATGGTGCCGAAGGTGCTGAGGAAGACGGTCAGCTCTTCGAGGAACGGCCCGCAGGTGAGCTTGTTGATGCCGCGCAGCACGAGGCCACGCCCACCGCGGGCCAGACGCGCGGCGAGTCCCTCGCCCTCGCCGCGCCGCAGCATCTGCATCGGGCGGCTCTCAAGGCCTTCGAGCAAGCGGTCGGGCGCGTCGAGGAAATCGAGCGCGTGCGTGGCCGGCGGCGTATCGAGCACCACGAGGTCGAAGCCGCCCTCTTCGACCAGCATGCGCACCTGCTCGACGGCCATGTACTCCTGGCTGCCGGCCAGCGAGGTGCTGAAATACTGGTAGTACTGGTTTTCGAGGATGGCGCGCGCCGAGGCCGCGTCGGGCGCAAAGCGGCGCACCATCTGATCGCCGGTGGTCTTGATGTCGAGCATCATCGCCCACAGCTCGCCGGGCGCGTCGAGCCCGACCGCGGCGAAGTGGCTCGGCTCAACGCGGCGCAGCTCGCCGGTCAGGGCGCTGAGGCCGAGCGCATTGGCGAGTCGGCGGGCGGGGTCGATGGTCAGCACCGCGACACGTCGGCCTTGCAACGCGCCGCGCACACCCATGGCCGCGGCGATGGTCGTCTTGCCCACACCGCCCGAGCCGGCGGTGATGAGCAGGCGCGAACGCCCGATCAGATCGTCGAACGAGGGTGCGTTCATGCGCCCGCCTGCGCGGCGAAGGCGTCGGCCAGCGCGTCGATCTCGGGCCGCTCGAAGCGCGCGGCATACCGGGTCGGCAGCTCGACGGTCGGCAGGCCCAACGCGCGCAGCTCATCGGCGTGACGCTCGGCGAGCGCGGTGCGGCCGGCGCGGATGCGGCCCGCCGTCCACAAGCGGGCCAACCGCGGATCGCTCGGCGCGCGGGTCAGCCGCGCAAAATCGGCTGCGAGCGTGGCGTCGAGCAGCGGCGGCGGCATCATGTTCACCACCAGATAACCGAGCGGAATGCCCAGCTCGCCTTCGAGGCGCGCGCGCAGCTCGATCGTCTCGCGCACCGGCAGCTCTTCGGGCAGCGCCACGAGGTGCACCGCGCAGCGCCGCGGGTCGGTCAGCAGGCTCCACATCTCGACGGCTTCGCGGTGCATGTTGCCCGCGGGCACGGCATCGCGAATGACCCGTGGCAGGCGAAAGAACGTAACGCCATGCCCGGTGGCCGGCGCATCGATGATGATGCGGTCCCAGGCCGGCCGCCCGGCGTCGTCCAGCTCGCGTTCGTGGTTGAACGCCTTGCCCAGCATCAGCAGGTCGTTCATGCCCGGCACGAAGCGCACCAGGCTCTGCACCAGCGGGTTGTCGAAGACCAGCCGGTACAGCGTGCGAAAGCGCAGCTTGATCAGCGCGTACTCCTCCATCGCCATCGCCGGCTGGATGTTGACCGACCACAGGTTCTCTTCGAGGTGGGTGACCTGCCCGCCGGCCGGTGCGTGGCCCAGCAGCGGCGCCACCCGCTCATGCGTGTTCAGCTCACAGACCAGCGTGCGGTTGCCGGCGCGGGCCGACAGCAGCGCGAGCACCGCGGTCACCGTCGACTTGCCCACGCCGCCCTTGCCCGTCACGAAGACGAAGCGGCGGTCGAGCAATGCGGGTTCGCGGGGGCGGGCGTCAGACATCGCGGGCCTTGGTCGTTGGGTCAAGAGATGCCGCGGCGGGCGGATCAGTCGTAGGTATAGAAGCCGCGGCCGACCTTTCGGCCAAGTTTTCCCGCGCGCACCATCTGCCGCAGGATGCGCGGCGGCCGGAAGGTGTCGGCGCCGATCTCGCGGTAGAGGTGTTCGCTGATGGCCAAGCGCACGTCGAGGCCGACCAGATCGGTCAGCGCCAGCGGGCCGATGGGGTGGCGATAGCCGAGCACCATCGCCTTGTCGATGTCTTCCGCCGAGGCCACGCCCTCCTCGAACATGCGCATCGCTTCGTTGCCGAGCGCGATGCCGAGGCGGCTGGTCGCGAAGCCCGGCGCGTCGCGCACCACGATGCACTCCTTGCCCA
>JAGQJJ010001233.1 GCA_020430675.1 Myxococcales bacterium | reverse complement strand
TCGAGCAGCCCGAGGCCCCGGCCACCGCGCTCTCGTTCGGCCACGTCATCACGCCCACCCGCGGCCACGCCGACTTCCCCGCGCTGGCGCTCGCCGCCAGCTATTTCGGCGAGCACCGCCAGTTCCAAGGCGTCATGTTCCAGCGCATGCGCGAGCTGCGCGGCATGAACTACGGCGACTACGCCTACGCCGAGGCCTTCTCGCAAGAGGGCTGGAGCCGCTTCGCCCTGACCAATATCGCCCGCACCCGCCAGCACTTCAGCCTGTGGATTCGTCCGGTGCCCAACGAAGACCGCCACTTCGCCGCCCGCATCACGATGTACCTGCTCAATGAGATGCTGGAGAAGGGCCTGACCCCGGCGCAGTTCGAAGAGACGCGCGCCTTCCTCAATGGTTACCTGTACTTGCAGCAGCAGACCGACCAGCGCCGCCTGGGCACGGCCATCGATGACCGCTTCTACGGCCTGAGCGCGCCCTACGCCGACGGCCTGCGCGCCGCCTGGGCGAAGCTCGACGCCGCCGGGGTCAACGACGCGCTGCGGCGCAACATCCACCCCGAGGCGCTGACGGTGGTGGTCATCACCCCCAATGCGCAGGCGTTTGTCGACGCGGTGCTCGCCGAGACGCCGAGCCCCAAGACCTATCCCGCCGAGAAGCCGGCCGCGCTGCTCGAAGAGGACAAGGTCATCGAAGTGTTGCCCCTCGGCTTCACCCGCGAGCAGGTCGAGATCATCCCGTCGAGCACCCTCTTCGCGCGCTGACCGGAACGGCATCGACCGGGCTTCCACCTTGTTCAAACGCTGACCCCTTGTCACCGCTGCGCCGGCCTGCCACGCTGCCGGCGCACGCTGTGACCAAGGAGGAGCGCCGATGAAGGTTCGAGCCGCTGTCGCCCACGCCGCGGGCAAGCCGTTGACCATCGAAGAAGTCGACCTGCAAGGGCCCCGCGCGGGCGAGGTGCTGGTCGAGATCATGGCCACCGGGGTCTGCCATACCGACGCCTACACCCTCTCGGGCATCGACCCCGAGGGCCTGTTCCCCGCCATCCTGGGCCATGAAGGCGCAGGCATCGTGCGCGAGGTCGGCGCCGGGGTCACCTCGCTGCGGCCCGGCGACCATGTCATCCCGCTCTACATCCCCGAATGCCGGCAGTGCGAATACTGCCTCAACCCCAAGACCAATCTGTGCCAGACGCTGCGGCTCACCCAGGGCCGCGGGGTCATGCCCGATGGCACCAGCCGCTTCTCGCTCGGCGGCACGCCCATCTGGCATTACATGGGCACCTCGACCTTCGCCCAGTACACCGTGTTGCCCGAGATCGCGGTCGCCAAGATTCGCGAGGACGCGCCGTTCGACAAGGTCTGCTA
>JAGQJJ010001232.1 GCA_020430675.1 Myxococcales bacterium | reverse complement strand
CCGCTCGCGCAGCGACCGGTGCAGGTATCGCCAGCGATTCGTCGGCCCGTCATGCGCGCCGATGATGCCGGTGTCGTGGGCGATGCCTTTGAGGAAGCCTTCGGCGTTCTGCCAGTCCGTCGTCAGGAGACGCTCAAGCGAAGTCCGCGCGCAGCGGTCTGCCACACCCTGCTCCAGCGCGCCAAACGCCCAGGCTTCCCCGCCCGCCTCGGTCAGCGCCAGGCTCAGAGCCCGCAGCAACTGCCGCGCCCCTTCGGTGCGGTTGCCGAGCCCCGCGCTCGACAGGCAGTGCCCGCGGGCGAGCAGCAGCGCCAGCGCCTGCCCGTACAGCCCGCCTCGCGTTGCAGGCAGCGCGCGGTCAGGCGCCGCGTCGGCCAGCCGCGCCATCAGCGAGAGCAGCAGCGGATTGCCCGCCGCGTCGCCCAGCGCCGGCTCGGCGGCGATGCGTGCGTAGGCCGCCGTGCCCGACTCGGCGCCCAACCACCGCGTCAGGAGCTCGTTTTGGCGCACGGCGTCGAGCTTTTGCACCTCGGCACGGGAGAAGCCGCCGATGTCATCGAAGCCGATCGCGCGCGAGAGCACCGCCACGGTCACCGTCGACCACTTGCGGGCAAACCGCTCGATGCGCTGGCGGGTGCGCTGCCGCAGCTTCGGATCGATCTCATCGAAGCCATCGAACAGCGCGAAGACGCGCCCTTCGTCCGCGGCCATCGCCCGCAACGCTTCGGCGAGCCCGTCGGCACGCATGCCTTCGTCGAGGCGCAGCTCGGCCTCGGCGAAGTCGAAGGGATCGCCCTCGAACTCGGCCCAATCGGCGAGGCCCACATAGACGGCGATGGGTTCATCATCGGTGGCGGCATGGTGCCAGACCAGATGCCGCGCCAGCGTCGACTTGCCCGCGCCCGGGTCGCCCAGCACCGCCCATCGCCCGCAGCGCGGCAGACCGTCGCCGCCCTCCAGCAGCCGAGGCAGCGTCAAGCGATCGATGGTGTGACGATGGCCCCAGGTAACGGCCAGCTCGACGAAGACCTCCTCGATCAACGCCTGCTGACCCTGCCGCTCGAAGAAGGGCACCAACCGCGAGTGCGCCTCGGTCAGATGGGCGCGGAACAGCCCGAGCGGGTCTGGCCCCGCGGGCGCGGTTGTCGGGGGCTCGGCGGGCGACGGCGCAGGCGGCGGTGGGGTGGCTGCGCCATAGTTGTTGATGACCACCGAGCCATGCAGCACGCCGACCCCCTGCTCGAAGGCGCCGACGTGGCTGTGACCGCTGACTGGCGCTGACGATGACTCGGCGCCAGCGCGCGCCCCGTGGCCGTCGGGCCGCCCCGGCAGCAGATGGCCCGGCAGCGTGCGGAAGAAGCGCAGCAC
>JAGQJJ010001231.1 GCA_020430675.1 Myxococcales bacterium | reverse complement strand
TAGCCACCCGAACGCCTGATGTCGACCTTGGCGTGCCCGGCGAGCTGGTGCAGCAGCGTCACGCCGCCCCCGGGTCTGGGCCGCAGCCGCCACGCCACATGCGGCACCTGGTACTGACCGTCAACGGCCCGTGGCGGCGGGGTGAGCGTCGCTTCGATGCGGCCATTCGGGGCCACGATGAGCACTTCGGCGCTGCGAAAGCGGCTGACCCAGCGCTGCTCGCCGACGAGGACCACGTCGCGCAGATCGGGTGGCAGCCAGACGCGGGCCATCTCGTCGCCGGTGAGCGCGGCGAAGGTGATCAGCGCGCCGCCGAGGCAGGCGACATGCAATTGCCCGCCCGCTTCGGCCAGCCCGCGCGGCGAGGGGCAGACGGGGTAGCGCGTTTGCAGGGTGGCCGTCGCCGGATCGATGACCGCGACCGCGCCGCCATCGCGCAGGGCAACAAAGACCAGGCCGCTCTCGCCCGCGACCACCCGGCCGGGCTCGCCCGCGAGCGGCAGCTCGGCGATCAGGCGGTCGGCGTCGAGATCGAAGACGAGCGCGCGTTCGCGATCGGGGTCGCCCACGACGACGCGGCGGCCGACGATGGCGACGTGTCCGCCCGAGATCGCCGGGGGCGCGATCGGCGCGCGGGTCAATGGCGGCAAGGCAGAGCCGGGGGGTGGCAGGTCGTCGGGCGTCTCGGGCTCGACATAGGGCGGGTGGTGGTCGACGATCGCGTCGCCCGTCTCCGCCGTGCAGGCGCAGAGCAGCAGCCCGAAGATGCAACTGAGCCGGCTCACGTCTCCTCCCCGCACGAGGGCTCGTGGCGCGACCGCCAGAGGCTCACAAATCCAATCTAGCAGGGCATCACGGCGAGATCGAGCCGAGTTCGGGGGATCTTGTCGGCATTCTTGGCTTTTTGCGCCGCGACCGCTCGACATCAACGCGCCGCTCGCCCACCATGGCGGCGTGATCAAGCTGGGACCGTTCATCCTGCACGACCGCTTGGGTGCAGGCGCGATGGGGGAAGTCTGGGCCGGGGCACACGTCGTGCGGGGCGTGCCCGTGGCCGTGAAGTTCCTGCGCCCGCGGCGGCGCAACTCGGAGCGCACCGCGCGCGCGTTTCGCGATGAAGTGCGGGCCATGGCGCGGCTCGATCATCCGGCCATCGTCTATGTGTACGACTTCGGCCTCGCGCCCACCGGCACCGCGCCCCGCAGCGGCGGGCGCATCCCCGACGGCTCGCCCTACCTCGTGATGGAGCTGCTCGACGGCGAACCGCTCGACCGCTTCCGCGGCCGCATGGCCTGGCCGCCGCTGCGCGCGGTGTTGCTCGGTCTGCGCGACGCGCTGGGCCACGCCCACGCCCGCGGCGTGCTGCACCTCGA
>JAGQJJ010001230.1 GCA_020430675.1 Myxococcales bacterium | reverse complement strand
CCGCGAGCGCGCCCAGCGTGCACCCGAGGGTGGTGGCATGGCCGCAGCGCGGGCCGAGCGTGGCCTGGGCGGCGACGGCGAGCGCGGCGGCGATCGCGGCGAAGGCGATGCCATGGCCGAAGCGTTGCACGCGCATCACCCCGCCTCCCCGGCGCGTCGGCGCCGCAGCAGCTCCAGCTCGATCTCTTCATCGGCCACGGGCGCCGGGGCGAAGGGATCGGCGCCCTCGCGCTCCAGGGCGGCGAGGCGCTCGCGCACCCGCAGCTTGAGCGCGTCGAGGTCCTCGGCCTGGCGCTCGACCTCTTCGGCGAGCGCGGCGGCGTCGGCCTTGACCACCGTCAGCCGCTCGGCGCGCTGGGTGCGCTCGCGCTGCATGGGCAGCAGGCGGCGCACGGTGAAGCGGGCCAGGTCATCTTCGCCGGCCGACAAGGCGAGGGCGACGTCGGCGTCGAGGCCCTTGATGCGCGCGTCGAGGCGGTCCTGGGTCTCGATGAGCTGCTTGACCTCGGCGCGCATGCCATCGAGGCGGGCGCGCTTGTCGGCCAGCGCGATCTCAGCCTCGCGCACGCCTTGGCGCAGCAGCAATGCCTTGTCTTCCAATGCGTCGATCATGCCATGGGCGTCAGCGGTGACCACATGGCGCAGGCGGTTGAAGAGTCGCATGGAGTGTTTCCTTTCAGTAAGAGACGCCGGCCCGGGAATGCAGCCAGCCTGACCGGTTGAGGGACTTGCTGAAGACGTTCTGTTTCTTCGACTGATCGGCGCCGGTGAAGGCATCGTCGATCTGCGCTTCGATGGCACCGAGGCGGCCGAGGTGGTCGGCGACCGCGACCGAGCCGACGGCCGAGTTGAGGGTCTCGGTTCGCGCACGATACCCGGCCAGCAGGGCGCGGGCCCCGGCGGCGTCGCCGGCACGCACCTGCGCGGCGACCTGCTTCTCGATGTTGGCATAGGCGCCCTCGACCACCGAGCGCTCCCAGGTGGCTTTGTCGAGGCCGGCGGTGAAGGTGGCTTCGTCGGCGACGCAGGCCACCGCGGGCAGGGCGGCGATCGGCGTCGACCGCTGCACGCCGTCGCTGATGAAGTTGAGCGCGACGTCGCCGAGGGCGCGTTCGGCGGGCATGTGGGTCGGCACGCGCAGGGTGACAAAGACGCGGCGCGTCTGGCCGGCGGCCAGGTCGCCGGGGCGGAAGGTGGAGATGCCATCGGCGTGCTCGATGGGATAGCCCGCCGCGTCGATGACCTGCACGCCGGGCGCGGTGCGGAACTGCACCGCGACGCCGCGGGCGATGGTGGCGCGGGCCGCGTCGAACTCGGCGGCGAAGATGCCATCGAGGCTGTTCTGGTCGTGCAGCGAGTAGAAGTTGCCCGCGCCG
>JAGQJJ010001229.1 GCA_020430675.1 Myxococcales bacterium | reverse complement strand
TGCTGCTCGGTGATGGTCTCGACCACCTTCTCGGCCTTGGCGAGCTGGTGCTCGACAAACGCCTCGTCGCGCCGCTTGCCTTCATCGCGCAGCGTGCGGCGCAGGTGGCGCAGCTCGTCGCGCAGGTGGCGGGCCTCGCGCAGCGCCTGATCGCGCTCTTTGGCCAGGCCCTCGCGAAGCCGCTCGCGCAGCTTCTGCTCGTGCGCCTCGGCGGCGGCGCGCGCGTTGGCGAGGCGGTTGGCGTCGGCCTCGGCGATCTTGCGGGCCTTGTGCAGCGCCGCGGTCTCGGCTTCGAGTCGCTGCACCACGGCTTCGAGCGCGCCTTGCTGCGGGCCGGCCAGATGCACCGCGCGGTCGACGATCCGTTCGTCGAGGCCCAGCCGCCGCGCGGTGCGCAGGGCCGACGAGGTGCCGGGCACGTCGAGCGTGAGCGTGTAGGTGGGCTGCCCGCTCGATCCGTCGAAGCCCATCGCGCCGTTGCGAAAGCGGTTGTCCTCAAACGGCAGCGCCTTGAGCGACTCGTAATGCGTCGTCACCACCAGCAGCGCGCCGCGGTCGGCGAAGGCCTCGCCCAGCGCCTGGGCCAGCGCCGCACCCTGGATGGGGTCGGTGCCGACCGCGATCTCATCGAGCAGCACCAGGCTGCCGCGGTGCATGGCGTCGAGGATCTCGACGATGTTGGCGATGTGGCCGCTGAAGGTCGAGCGGCTCTCGTCGAGGCTCTGCTCGTCGCCGATATCGGTGAAGACGCCGGGCACGCGCGAGACGACCGAGCCCTCGGCGGCGGGGATGTGGAGGCCGGCGAGCGCCATGAGCGTGCACAGGCCGGCGGTCTTGAGCGCCACCGTCTTGCCGCCGGTATTGGGGCCGGTGACCACCAGCACGGTCTGCGGCGCGCCCAGGGTCAGGTTGTTGGGCACGACCTTGACCCCGCCGAGCAGCAACAGCGGGTGGCGGGCGCGCTTGAGCTCAAGACGCGCGTCGTCGGTGAGCACCGGCTCGACGGCGTCCAGCTCGCGCGACAGGATGCCCGCCGACCAGGCGAGATCGAGCGCGACGAGGCCATCCTGGGCGGCGCGGATCTCATCGGCGCGCTCGCCGACCTGCTTCGAGAGTCGGGTGAGGATGCGCCGAATCTCGCGGTCGACGTCGGCCTGGGCCATGAGCAGCCGGTTGTTCGCCTCGACCACCGGCTGCGGCTCGATATAGACCGTGGCGCCCGAACCCGACCAGCCGTGCACGATGCCGTCGAGGTGGTTCTTGTGGCCCGACCGGATGGGCAGCACGTACCGATCCTCGCGGATCGTGTAATACTCGTCCTGCAACATGTCGGCGATCCCGGGATCGGACAACAACCCGTGCACCTTCTCCTTGAGCTG
>JAGQJJ010001228.1 GCA_020430675.1 Myxococcales bacterium | reverse complement strand
GTGATCTGCGCGACGGGCACGCCCTGCTGACAGAGACCCTGGCACTGGTCGACGAGGTCGCTGCGGTTGCCGCGATCGACGTTGTCGCAGCGTGAGACCGCGCAGTCGCCCAGCCAGTTGCAGGCGGCCGGGCAGTCGTTGCCGTCGGCGCACATCGGGCCGCCTTCGCCTTCGCCTTCGCCCTCACCCTCGCCTTCGCCTTCACCCTCGCCCTCGCCTTCACCCTCGCCCTCGCCCTCGCCCTCACCCTCGCCCTCGCCTTCGCCTTCGCCCTCACCTTCGCCTTCGCCTTCGCCCTCACCCTCGCCTTCGCCTTCGCCCTCACCCTCGCCTTCGCCGCCATCGGCCGAGACGCCGCCGTCGTTGTGGTGGCCACCGCCGCCGCTCGGCAGGCAGCCATTCAAGCTCAGGGCCAGCGCCGCCAGGGCGATGAGCAGATATCGTTCGTTCATTGCTCGCTCCTCCGTCAACGGATGCGCTTCTCTACTGCAACGGGGTCGATCGAGTAAACGGGAACCGGGCCGCGCCCGCCGGGACTCACAGCAATGCGCGGCACCGTTGTCAGCGCACCGTCAGGTCAAGACCGGCGCCGAAGACAAAGTAGCCGTTGCGCACGGTGGGCTGGCCGGGGAAGGTCAGGCCGACGTCGATGCCTTGAATGCTCGGCGCCAGCTCGGCGAAGGCATCGGGTCCGATGACGATGGGATCGATCGCCAGGTCGAGCCCCTCACCGACCGCGTTCTGCACCTCGCCCCACACGACCGGGCCGAGCAGCCGGGCCAGCGCGTCGGGTGGCAGGCCGGGCTCGTCGCCGCCAGCTTCGATCAGCGCGACCCGCAGGTCCGGCTCGTCGGCCACGGCAAAGCGGATGCCGCCGTCCCCCACTTCGAGGATGAGGCCCGCCCGCAGACTGAGCGCGTAGTGGTCCTCTGCCGGGCTGAGCAGGGTCTGGAGGTAGAGATCCAGCTCACCGATCTGCACCTCGAAGGCGTATGGGCCGCCGCGCGCGCCCGGCACCACCAGCGGCGGCAGCCGCGCGTCGATGCGCCCGGCGCGGATGACCCCGCTGACGCTCTCGGTCAGCAGGGCGGTCAGGTCGAGCTGCAGCGCGCCCTGCCGCCACACCGCGTCGAGCAGCGCGTTCACGGTCAGCAGCCGCACCGCAAACGCCGCCCCGGCGTCGATCGGCCAGATCGGATCGGCCTCGAGCCCCACCGCCGGAATGCCCGGGCTGTCGTGCGGCGCCTGCACCGGCCCGCGCTGCCGAATCTCGCCTCGCATCGCCAGCGTGAGCGCGTCGCGCGCGGTGATGCGCGGGTCGCTGAGCGTGAAGCCCAGGTCGAGCGCGATCGGCGGCAGCTCGACGTCGAGCGGGATGTTC
>JAGQJJ010001227.1 GCA_020430675.1 Myxococcales bacterium | reverse complement strand
CTGCCGACGCCGCGCTGTCGGTCCGCGATGGCCGCCTGTGGTACGAAGGCCCCGTGACCGACCCGCCGCCCGCCGGCACCGTGCGCATTCAGGACGCGCGCGGCCGCACGCACGAGCGCCGCTTCCACCTGGACGGCCCCGGCCGCGCGTGGACCGACCTGCCCGAAGGCCCGGTTGAGGTGCTCGAAGTCAGCAGTCCCTCCAGTCGCGGCGCGGTGCTCACCCGCCTGGTGCGCCCACCCTCGCCCGAGGTGCAGACCACCGGCCCGGCCCCCGAGCGCCTCGCCCTCCAGGCCGCCATCACCGGCGGCCAGATCCTGACCGCGCCCGACGCGCTCGACCCGGTCTTTGCCGCCCGCGGCCATCGAGGGGGCGTGCCCTGGCCGCTCTGCGCCGCGCTGCTGGCGATCGCGCTGGTGCTGCTCGACGCCGCCCGCTGGGCCGGGGCGCGCTTTGGGATCCAGAAATCTGTGGAATATGGTAGAAACTGGCGCGCGTTCTGGTTCCTCCGTTCGCGCGAAAGCCGAGGCTCACGATGACCCTGCTGGCCCGTCTGGCCGAAGACTATCCCCACAGCCCCGCCGCCGTTCGGCTCAAGGCTGCGCTCCTGTACTTCGGCGTTCGTTATCACCGCTGTCTGGTGGAGGCCTCCGATTGGGCCTTCCCCAACTTCATGCCCTTCCACCTGCCCACCGAAGAGCCCGCGCATCACGGCAAGCGCTTGATCGCGCTGCCCTACCTGTTGCGCATGGCCGATGACACCCAGGTGCGGCTGCGCATCAAAGCCGACAGCCCCTTCGAGATTCGCCCCGACGATGACCCGCTCGGCTACGCGATCTACGAAGGCGAGCGGCGCATCACCGCCACCACCTTCGAGCCGCGCCTGCCCTGGGCCGACCTGCTCACCGCCGATGGCACCCCGATGCGCGCGACCGGCCTCAGCCAGCACGGCGAGATGCTCGTGCTCAACGTCGCGCCCGGCTGCGAATACTTCGTCGTGCCCGAAGAAGGCGGTCGCACCAAGAACCTCAGCTGCACCTTCTGCCTCTACGGCCTGCCCGACAAGCAGCGCATGGAGCCTCTCGGCCAGTCGCTCTTTGTCATCGACGTGCCGCGCCCCACGCTCAACCGCGTGATCGAAGCCGCCGGCCACCCGCAGACCGAAGCGAAGCAGCTCTACCTCGTCGGCGGCAGCATGCTCGACATGGCCGCCGAGGGCGAACGCTACGTGCGCATCGCCGAGCGCCTCGCCGACCGCCTCGGCGCCCGCGGTCGCGCGACGAGCGCCGCCCGCAGCGCGGCCTGACAGCGGTGATCGCGTTCACTGATCCCCAAAGCACGCAGGACACGGGGCCGCGGGCAAGGCCGAGACCCGAATGCGA
>JAGQJJ010001226.1 GCA_020430675.1 Myxococcales bacterium | reverse complement strand
AGCGCGATGCGCCTTCGGAAGCACACCCCCGGCGCTCGCGAGCAGCGCGATGCGCCATCGGAGGCGCGTGCCGGGCGCTGGCGACCTTTGAGCCGAGGGGGTGACCTTGCCCCTGATCGCCTGGTCATCGCGCTCTTGCCCCGCGGCGGCCCGATGGCGTATGCCGCCACCGGGGGCGTCCGCCGGGCGCCGAGTCCTGGTGGCCCCCAGGGAAAGTCCTCTGCTCCCCTGACGATGCACCGCCATCGGCTGCGTTCCTCACCGCTCGGCGTCGCTCGGCTACGCCTTCGGGATAGCGCCTTGCCGCTGACGGCGCCTCGCCCGGTCCGCAACGGGTACTTTCCCCAGGTTCTGCCACCCCGGAGATGGCCATGCGCGCGCTCTTTGTTCTTGCCCTGCTCGTCGGCGTCTTTGCCGCACCCACGCGAGCGGTGGGGGGCCGGTTCTCAGCGGTGCTCGCGCTTGAGGCGTGGCCCGACGACAACGTGCCCATCCATGGCATCGGGCTGCTGGCCTACGACTTCGACCCCTGGCTCGCCGGCGGGCGACCCTCGGCCGTGCTCAACACCGATACGCTGCGCCTCGGCCTCGATGACATTCAACTCGGCGACCGCTGGCGCGTGGGCCTGGCGCTGGCCGGCGAGTACGCCGTGGCGGGGCTCTTGACCGATTATCATGTCGACGGCGCGTCGGTGCCCGAGCGGGGTTTCAAGGCGAGCTATGTCGAGGCCGAGGCGCGGTTGAAGCGCCTCTTTTCGGGCGGTGCCTGGGGTGAGCTGACGCTGCGTGGGCGACGCTGGTTCTTCGCGCGGGCCGCCGACACGGCCCCGGATCTGGCGCTGCCGCCCGAGTCGTACGCCTTCATGCCGCGGCTCGACCTGGGCTGGTGGCGCCTGGCCGACGACGCGGGCTGGCGGACCCGCCATCGGTTCTTCCCCCGGCTGCACGGCTTTGCGGTGGGCGTGCAGGCCGGGGTGGATGTGCGCAGCGCGTCCGGCCCCTGGGGCGCGGCCGACGGCTCGGCGCTGCGCAACGATCCCGAGACGGTCACGCCCCTGGTGCGTCAGTGGCTGCTGGCCGGGCTGCCGCTGGCGTCGAGGCTGCGGCTCGAACTGGACGAGCGGGCGGGCTACGGCCTGCACGAAGACGACCTGACCCGGGCCCGCATCGGTGGGCTCAACCCCTACGTGGTGCCCGTGCCGGGCGCGCCCTGGGCCGCCTGGCTGGCCGACCGCTTCGTGGGCGGCCGCCTCGCGCTCGCGGTGCGCGCGGTGGCCGACGTCGAGGTCGCGCCGACCGTGGCGGCGGTCTACCTGCGCGACGTGCACCGCGCTGGTGACGACGCCGCCGGCGTGGTCTGGGGTGCCGGCGCGACCGCCGACGC
>JAGQJJ010001225.1 GCA_020430675.1 Myxococcales bacterium | reverse complement strand
CGCTTGGCGCGACGCCGAGCAGGCTGCGGGCCGCGACCGGTCCGGTTCGGGCTCGACAGTCGAGCGGCGATGGGCGACTCTGGGTGCCCTGCACGATGCGGAGCGAGGCGATGCGCACGGCGAGGGTGGAGCGATGAGTCTGGTTTTGGCTTCAGCGGACGCGCTGCTCAATCGGTTGTCGAGCCCGGGCGGGCGCGAGGTGGTCTGGCTGGTCGGCTCGGCGCTGACGATGCCTTCGGTGCCCGGCGTGAGCGGGGTGGTCGAGCTGATTCGCGCCGGGCTCGACCGTTCGTTGCGGCGGGCGTTTGAGCGCGAGATGGCCGATGCGGGGCCAGCGGCGCAGTATCAGAGCGCGCTGCGCTTCGTGCGCGACAACCGGGGCGGGGCCGACGCGATGAACGCGGTCATCCGCGACGCGGTGCTGAAGGCGCATCGAGTCGGCGGTGTGGATCTGGCGGCGCTGGAGGCCGAGGTGGAAGGCTGGCGGCTGACGAAGGCGAGCAAGGCGCTGGGATGGATTGCGGCGAAGCATCCGGAGAAGGCGCGGGCGGTGCTGACGACCAACTTCGACCCGCTGGTCGAGGTGGCGATTCGGTGGTCGGGCGGCGAGGCGCATGATCATCACCTGACGCGCGATGGGGCGCCGTCGCTCGACCACGCCCGGGGCACGGCGGTCGTGCATCTGCACGGCGGGTGGCGGGGCGATACGCTGCATACGCCCGGGGTGCTGGCCAAGGACCGCCCCGCGCTGAAGCGGGCGCTGGCGGCCTTGCTGCGGGAGCGGACGCTGGTGGTGATGGCATATGGCGGATGGGATGATGTCTTCACCGAGGCATTGGCCGAGGTGGCCGCCGATGCCACCGCAAAGCCCGATGTCTTGTGGTGCTTCTATGAGGGGGATGGCGAGAATGTCGCCGCCCGGTATGGCTCGGTGCTGAAGACGCTGGGCGAGATGGGCGAGCGGGCCGCGCTGTATGGCGGCATCAACTGCCACGAGGTGCTGCCGGCGCTGCGGGCCCGGCTCGATGGCGAGGCGCCGATCTTCGGGCGCGGGCGGCTGATCGAGCGGTTGCAGGACGCGGTCGACAAGGGGCAGGCGGTCGAGTTGGTCGGCGAGCCGTGCATGGGACGCTCGGCGCTGCTCGAATGGCTGCGCGGATGGGTGACCGAGGAAGGCATGCCGGTGGCCTTCGTGGACGCGCGCAAGCTGGCGGTGCCACATCCGGTGTATCTGATGCGCGATCTGGCCGAGGCGCTCGACCCCAGCCGGCGCTTGCTGGCGAAGGTCAAGGCGCTGGCCGACCGCGAGAGCGCGCTGCCCACCGCGGCCGGGGCGATCGCGGCGCTTGATGTGCTGCCGGATGGGACCTGGCTGCTGATCGACA
>JAGQJJ010001224.1 GCA_020430675.1 Myxococcales bacterium | reverse complement strand
GCTGCTCGGGCAACTGCCACCGCCGGCGCGGTTGCCGCTGACGAAGGCTCGTCGGTCGGCGACGTCTCGTCGTCGCCAGCGGCGCCGGATCCAGCGCCCACGCGGGCTGCGGGTCGGCACGGGCTTTGCGAAGGGCAGGGGGCAGACCCTTTTCAGGAGCCTGCCATGCCATGCCAGAACCGCCCGTGTTTTGGATCCGAGACCCACTTCAGGCCAAATCGTGCGCGCGCCGATTGAGCCGCGCGGCCGATCGGGCCACCATCGCGGCATGTGGCCGCGCACTCTCGCTCTGCTGTTCCTCTCGATCGCGCCCGGCGCGTGCGGGCTCGACCCGCTCGATTCGCTGCCCGCCCCGCCCGTCGATGCCGAGGTGGCCCTGCCGCCGGCCGACGCGGCGCTGGGCGGGGGCTGCGCCATCGAGCCGCAATTGCTGCAAGCCGATCCCTGCACCACCGAGATCGCCGGCGCGCTGTTGCCTTTTGCGCTCGTGGAGCGCGGCGCCTTCTGCATGGGCCGGCCGGCGGGCTGCAGCAAGTTCCTGGTCGACCAGGCCAACGAGCGTCTCGACGACGCTTCGCCGTTTCGCGCACGGCGGGTCGAGATCACCCGGTCGTTCCACCTGATGCGCACCGAGGTGACCCGCCAGCAATGGCAGGCCATCGTCGACGCCGAGGGCGACCGGTCGGATTACCGCTGGCCCACACGCCCGCCCGGCGATGTGTGTCTGCGCGACGATTGCCCGGTGCACGGCCTGAGTTGGAGCGCCGCCGCGGCCTTTGCCAACCTGGCCTCACGGGCCGCCGGGCGCTCGCCGTGTTATCGGCTGGCGCGCTGCCGAGGCGAGATCGGCTCCGAGTTCTTCTGCGAGACGGTCGATTGGCCCGACCGCGAGTGCCCGGGCTATCGGCTGCCGACCGAGGCCGAGTGGGAGTATGCGGCGCGGCTCGACAGCGCCTCGATCTTCTTCCCGACCGACCTGCGCTGCCCCTGGGTGCCCATCGGCTGTGACGTGGACGATCCGAGCCACGCGCTGCTCGCGACCGTGGCGCGCTTCTGCGCCGACGTGCCCGAGCCGGTCGCCGAGCGGGCCGGACCGCATCCGCTGGGGCTGCGCGACGTGCTCGGCAACGTCGCCGAGTGGACGTACGACGTGAAGCTGCCCTACGCGCGGCTGGGTGACATCGACCCGCTCGGCGAGGCCGATGCCAGCCAGGCCGAAGACTTCGAGCGCGTCGTGCGCGGCGGCTCGTGGCGGCGGCCGGTCGAATTTGTGAACGTCATCCGCCGCGCCTCGTTCGCCGACGATGAGATCAGCGCCGACGAGGTGGGCCTGCGCCTCGCGGTCACCTTCGACGCCGAGCGCCCCTGCGCGGCCGATGGCGGTCGGCTGCCGATGCGC
>JAGQJJ010000121.1 GCA_020430675.1 Myxococcales bacterium | reverse complement strand
GGCGGTCAGGACCGTCATCAGGCACCTCCTGGGCGCAAACGTACGTAATTCCGTACGTCAAAGCAACTCAGCGCGGCGTGATCCAGGCGTCGTAGGCGCCGAGCAGGGCGCTGAGGAAGGCTTCGGCGAGCTGGCGGTAGCCGTCGCGGGTGAAGTGCACGAAGTCGCGTTGGGCGAGGCCGGCGCGGCGCCATGCGCGGATGCTGCCGGGGCCGCCCATGGCGCTGCGGGCGTCCCAGAAGGCGCAACCGTGGGCTTCGGCAAGCGCGCGTTGGATGCCGTAGACCGCCTCGATCAGCGGCGGCGGGTGGCGGCGTTTGATGAGCGCGTCGGGCGGGCCGGTGAGCAGGCAGTCGGCGTCGGGCGCGGCGGCGCGCAGGGCGGTGAGCACGGCTTCGAGTCGGTCGGCGTAGGTGCTCGGTTCGAGGTCGTCGTCGAACAGCTCGTTGGTGCCGTAGCTGATGATGAGCAGCGTGGGGTCGAGGCGGCGCAGGCCGTCGCGCAGGCCGGTGGGGTCGAGGCGCAGCAGGCGGTTGGCCTTGGCGCCGTTGATGCCCAGCGCGTCGTAGAGCAGGCCCTGCTCGGCTTCGAGCGACAGGCCGAGCAGGCGCGTCTCGCCGCCGGCGACCGGGTGCACGGTGACCTTGGCGGTGCCGGTGGGCAACGGCACGCGCACGAAGGTGGGTTCAACCCAGGGGCCGCGGGTGGAGAACCGGCGCACCGGCTGGCCGTCGACGCGCACCTCGAAGCAGCCGCCGCCGGGTTGACGCAGGACGTGCACGTCGACGCTCGTGGCGCCGCGGCCGGCGTCGCTCTTGGGCGAGACCGAGAGCGAGACCTCGGCGTCGGGGTCATCGGCGGCGACCGAGCAGGTGCCGGGGCCAAACCAGCCGTCGTCAAGGCCGCCGCGCAGGCCGTCGACGCGCCAGGGACCATCGATGCCGGGCAGGGCATGCTCCTGCCAGTAGCTCGTCCAGGGCCGGCCGGCGAGCACGAAGCCGCGTCCGCCGTCGCCGAAGCGGGCCTGCAGGGCGCTGCGCAGCGGGCCCGTCCACAGGTCGGCGGCGATATGCGAGTCGCCGAGGTGGGTGATGCGCACGCGGCCGGACGGCGGGCGGGCTTCGCGGCGTTGCAGGGCGGCGAAGGTGTGCGCGAGGCGATCGGGGCTCTCGATGGGCACCGGCTCGACCAGCATCGACTGCAAGAGCACGGCGATCAGCGCGGTGATCATGGCCGGCCCCCGATCGGCAGCGGGGTCGCGCGGGGGTTGCGGGCGTCGATCGCTGAGCCGGCGACCCACAGGTGCACCTGACCGGCGTTACGGTCCTGGTCGTCGACGCGCAGGCTGAGCGAGGGCGGGTTGCCGAGCCAGCCGCGGTCGATCGGGGCCGCGACCGCGTAGCCGTCGCGCTCGGGCTGAAAACGAGCGCTCACGCCGCGGGCGCGGCGGCTGAGGTGCAGGCCGTCGGCGTCGACGCGGAAGCTGCGCGGACGCCGGCCGCTGCCGGCGAAGAACTGCACGCCGTCGCCGGGTGCGCGCTCGGGGTCGTGCACCCGGATCTCGATGCGCAGCGTGGCGCCTTCGAGTCGGCCGGCGGCGCCGGCGGCGAGGTCGTCGAGCCCGGCCCAGGCGCGGCCGTCCTCTTCGACGCGGCAGGCGTGGCCATCAAGCGCGGGTTCGCCTGCGAGCGAGAGCGGCGCGAAGCACGGCGCGTCAACGGGCAAGAAGCGCGTGGCCATCGCGGCGCGCAACGGGTCGTCAGCGGCGAGCCAGCGCGCGCCGTCGAGGCGGGCGACATGGCCCAACGACTTGGGCGCGAGAGGCTGACCGGCGCGCCAGAGCTGCACTTCGCGGTCGGCGCACGGGTCGTCGAGCGCGCTGAAGTCGAGCACGCGCGGCCCCGGATCGGACAGCGCCGCGCCGCGCAACAGCAGGGCGTAGACGCCATTGGGCCCGGGGCGCAGGTCGACCACGTCGCGCAGATGGCCGCCGCCGGCCAGGTGCCAGGTGTCGTCGCGCCACTCGCCGCCGGGCAGAGCGACGACCGATGACGCGGGGCCGAGCCGCAGGGCTACGGCCCGGCCGGCGCATTGCGCACGGGCATCGGTCAGCGCGAGCCAGTCAGCGCGGCGACCGCCGGGCAGATCGAGCGCCAGCAGGCCAGCGGGGCGGGTCAGGCAGTCGTCGACGGCGCTGGGCAGGCGGCCGGCGAGCCAGCGCACGGCTTCGGTGGCGCCGGCAGGTGCCTCGATCGGCGTGCCGTCGGGCAGGGCCAGCGTGCTCGCTTCGATCTGGGCGTCGGTGCCGTGGCGGCGATAGCGGGCGAGCACCACCGCCTCGCCGCGGAACTGCACGACCGCGCGTTCGTCCTGGAAGCCTTCGCCGGACTCGGGCGGTGCGGTCAGCGCGCGCCAGCTCCGCTCGCCCAGGGTATGGCGCTGCCATGTCGTCCAGCGGCTGGTCTTGCCGTCGGCGCCCGGCGTCCTGCGCGCTTCGACCTGCATGCGGTACTGGTGCACACGCTGGCCATCGCTGGCGTACCAGCCGGGCGCAAAGCGCAGCGCGCCGGCGTCGGCGTCGACGAGGTAGGTGCGGCCGCCGCTCCAGAACACCGCCAGCGGGCCGGCAGGGGGCGGCGCGGCGAGCAGCAGCGCCCAGAGCCCGGCAATCGCGGCGCTCATGACAAGGCCCAGCGGTCGCCCTCGCGCGTGGCGCGCCCGTCGCGCGCGAGCTGTTCGAGGTGCGCCCGCAGCGCGCGGCCGGCGAGGCCGCCGTCGGGGCCGGCTTTCATGATCGGCGGCGCGTCGACATAGACGCGGTCGACCAGCGCCGCGACCGACGCCGCGCCGGCGGCGAGCGCCTGCACGACCTGCCGCTCGCGGTCAAGGCGATGGGCGATGTACTCGTCGATCAGCGCTTCGGGCCCGCCGATGACCGGCCCGTGGCTCGGGAGCAGCGCGGAGGGCGCCAGGGCGCGCAGGCGGCGCAGGCTGTGGAGGTAATGCCCGACGTGGCCGTCGTCGACGTCGATCAGGATGCTGCCGAGCCGCGTGACCATGTCGCCGACGATGATCGTGCCGGTCGCAGCGTCGATGAAGCAGACGTGGCCTGGCGCGTGGCCGGGGGTGAAGATCACGTCGAGGCGCTCGCCGCCGGCCAGGGTGATCGCGTCGCCTTCTTCGATCAGCTCGTCGACCGCAAACGGCACGCGGGCGGCGGTCAGCGGGTGGGCGAGGACCGGCACGCCGAGGCGCCGGGCCAGATGCGCGACGCCGCCGATATGGTCGTGGTGATGATGCGTGATCGCCACGCCCCGAACCCGGGCACCCGCAGCGAGGCGCGCGTCGAGGAAGGCATCGAGCCGCGCCTGCTCGCGCCGATCGCCGGCGGCGGGCTCGACGATCAGCAGCTCCTTCGTGCCGACGACATAACAATTGGTATGCGTCGCGGGCGGCAGCGTGGGCGTGCGCAGCGGAAAGAGCGTGATGTTCGGGCGAATGCGCGCGTGGTCCAGCTCGCAGGCCCCGATGTCAGCAAAGCGCGCGGGCGTGATCGGCCCGGCTTCGGCCAACGCGGCGAGCAATGCATGGGTCGGCGGCGCGAGCAGCGCTTCGCCGCGCTGCCAGCGGGCCAGGGCGTCGGCGGGGCGAATCCACTCCCCATCGGCCAGCTCGGGGTCGACCGGGTCGACCTGCGGGTCGGCGGCTTCGTCGACCAAGACGGTGTAATAGCGCGTCTCGAAGCGGGCCACGAGGTAGGCCGGCGCGCGAATGGCGCCCGCGGGCGAGAGCGCTTCAATCGTCGGCAGGCCGCCGAGCAGCGCGCCCAGCGTCGTCTCTCCCCGCCGCAGCCGCTCGCGGTCGGAACGGGCCACCTGGGGGCCACCGGGCAGAAAACCGGTCTCTTCGAGCGTCTCGCGCAGCGCGGCCACCCGACAGCCGGCCTCGTCGTCGCCGGCCAGCGCATGATCGGCCGCGTCGACCGCGCCGCCGGGAAAAGCCCAGAAATCGGCGAGAAATCGGGCATTTGGCGCGCGCCGCACCCAGAAGACCTGCACGTCGTCGGGCCGCCGCAACATCAGCAGCGAGGCGGTCAGCGCCGCCTTCATGGCGCCATCTGGATCATCGACTCGCCGATGCGGGCCGAGACGTGGTGGGCGTAGCCGTCCATCAAGGCCACGAAGAGCATCGCGCCGATGCGATCGGCGCCGCGGCGCGTGGGGTGCGTCAGGTCGCCGCCGGCCAGCTTCGGCTTCATGCGATACCAGCGCGCCATCGAGCCCTCGCCGCCCATGGCCGCCCAGGTGTTCCAGAACGCGCAGCCCTGGGCGTAGGCCACCTCGCGCTGCACGGCGACGATGCGCTTGACCACCGGGCGGGTGACCAGCTTGCCCGACTCATCGGGCTCGGCGCGGTCCATCGGGCCGACGAGCAGGCATGAGACCCCGGGCAGCGCGGCGCGCAGGTGGCCGACGATCTCCTGCAAGTCGGCGCGATACCGCTTCGAGCTCATGCGCGCCGCCTGGCTCTCGTTGGTGCCGTAATGCAGGATGACGAGGTCGGGCCGGCGCTGCCGAAGCTGCTGATACCAATGCTCGGGGTTGAAACGCCGCAGCAGCTTGGCCCGTGAGCCGTCGAGGCCCAGGCTGTCGTAGACCACGCCCGGGCCCATGCGCTCGAAGACCACGCCGAACAGGCGCACCTCGCCGGCGCCGAGGGTGCGCAGCTTGAAGGTGTGCGCGCCGTCGGGCACCAGAATCTCGGCGACGCGCGAGGCGGGCTCGTCGGTCTCGGTGCCGACCTTGACCGGCGGCCCGTCGTCGACATCCATCTCAAACGCGCCGCCGCCCGGCTGCGCCAGGTAGTGCACCTGCATCTTGGCCACGGTTGCGCCCAGGTCGCCGCCCTCTTCGGGCGCCGGGTTCATCGTCACCCATTGCCCACGCCGCGTGGTGTGCACCGTCACCCCGCCCAGCCCGTAGGCGCCGTCTTTGATGGGCGGCCGCGTGATGCGGTTGATCTCCCAATCGTCGCTGGTGTGCAGCTCAAGGTTGTCGCGGCGATACCAGGGCGAGGGCCGCCCGGCGAGCACGAAGCCGTGGCCGGCGTCGCCGAAGCGCTTCTGCATCAAGCGGCGCACCGTCTGCGTGACGTAGTCGCCGGTGATGAGCGAGTCGCCGTAATGCACCACCCGCGCAATGGCGTCGGGCGAGCCGCGCTCGACCCGCTCAAGCGACGTGAAGAAGCGGCGCAGGACGTGCTGCGGGTCTTCGATGGGGTAGAGCGGCACGCCGAGCGAGGTCTCGCGCGGGGTCGGCGGCTCGGGCAGCTTGACCTCGCTCTCGACGACCAGGCCCTCTTCCTCCTCGTCGACCGCGGCGTCTTCATCCTCAGCGCCAGCATCGACGCCGCCATCGGCCGTGGCGCCGGTCGGGCGCGCACCGACGAGGGCCTCGTCTTCGTCGGCCGCGCCCGCGCGCACCCCGGCGCCGATGCCCACCAGCACCCGGTCGTCGATCTCGGCGGGTGCTTCGACCTCGATGGCGTCGGGCGGTGCCGGGCGGAAGGCCTTGGGCACCAGGGTCATCGCATCGTCGGGCAGCCAATGGAGCGCGTCGAGCCCGGGCAGGAAGGGCACGGCCAGCCCGAGCAGCACCGACAACCACACCACGCGCCCGGTCTTCGACCAGAGTTGGGCGGGGCTGGACGCTGGGCTGGGGGCTTCGATCATCGCTGCCGTGTGCTCAGAATTGGAAGTAGATGAAAGGCACCATCTCAACCGAGGCCAGCTCGCGCAGGGCCAGCCCGACCGCGACCACCGCCAGCGCCTGGGCCGGCGCGGGCAGGGCCGAGAAGCCGCCGATGACCCGCTCGAAGAGCCGCTTCGGGAAAAGATGGCTCACCGCGCCCACCCCAAGCACCGCCAACACCGGGGCCGTCAGGTTCGCCGCCGCCAGGGTGCCCTGGGCCAGCCCGTCGAGCACGGCGCGAGCGGCCTCAAAGGTCTCGGCGCGGAAAAAGACCCAGGCGAAGCATACATAGTGGAAAGTCAGCAGCACCGCCACCGCCTCGCCGGCCGGTCCGGACAGCAGCGGACCCTTGCCGCGCTTCGCCCGCGCGCGCTGCCAGCCGCGCTGCACGGCCAGCGCGCCGCCGTGCAAGGCACCCCAGATCAGGAAGTTCCAGCCCGCCCCGTGCCACAGGCCGCCGAGCAGCATGGTCAACATCAGATTGCGCTGGGTATTGAAAGCGCCGCCCCGGTTGCCGCCGAGCGAGATGTACAGGTAATCGCGCAGCCAGGTGGAGAGCGAGATGTGCCAGCGGCGCCAGAAGTCCTGAAGGTCGCGGGCGCGATAGGGCGCGTTGAAGTTGTCGGGGAACTTGAAGCCGAGCAGCAGCGCCGAGCCGATGGCGATGTCGCTGTAGCCGCTGAAATCACAGTAGATCTGCGCCGCGTAGCCGTAGATGCCCACCAGCAGTTCGAGGCTGCTGTACATGCCGGGCGCCTCGAAGACGCGGTCGACCAGGTTGAGGGCCAGGTAATCGGCGATGACGATCTTCTTGAAGAGGCCGACGCCGATGAGGAAGAGGCCGCGGCCGCCCATGGCGTCGGTCATCGCCGGGCGCTCGGCGAGCTGGGGCAAAAGGTCGCGGGCGCGCACGATGGGGCCGGCGACGAGCTGCGGGAAGAAGCTGACGTACAGCAGATAGCGCGGGAAGCTGCTGACCGGTGCCAGTTCGCGGCGATAGATGTCGATGGTGTAGCTCATCGACTGGAAGGTGAAGAACGAGATGCCGACCGGCAGCAGCAAGTCCATATGCAAGGCGCCCAGCGTGTGCACCACCGCCGCCTGCCGCTCGGGCGACAGCCAGCCGACCACGTCGCCGGCCGCGTCGAGGAAGAAGTTGTAGTACTTGAAGGTGGCCAGCACGCCCAGGTTGTAGACCACCGACACGAGCAGCAATGCGCGCCGTTTGCCCGGCCCCTCGGTGCGGGCCAGCGTGCGGCCGACGAGGAAGTCGACCAGCGACGAGGCGATGATCAACAACAGATAGAAGCGGTTCCAGCTCGCGTAGAAGATCAGGCTCGCGGCCAACAGCACGCCGAGCGCCACCCGGGCGTGGCGGACGGTCGCCCAGTAGAGGCCGAAGACCACCACCAGGAAGGCGATGTATTCGAGCGAGTTGAACAGCACGTCGCCGCGGGCTCCCTCGTGGCCGCGAGAAAATTTCTCGCCCCGTGTTAGGGCCCCACGCGACGGAAAACGCAAGTGTTTCTGCCCTTGGGCGGCGATTTCAGCCGCCGATGGATCGCGCGCCGACCTCGCACGTTGGGCCCTCTACCCACAAGGAGGCCCCGATGATCCGAACCCTGTTTGCCCTCGCCTTGACCCTCGCGCTCGCGCCGAGCGCGTTTGCCCAGCCCCAGACGCCATCGCCCGCCGCCGCCCGCGTGCAGCATGTCGACTTCGACGACGCCGACGCGGTCGAGGGGCGCACCCAGCGCCCCGATGAAGTGCTCGAACAGGGCCATCGCGTCACGCCCAATCGCTCCCTGATCCGGGTGCGCACCGACTTCCGCGCGCAGCTTCTTCAGACCGCCGAGACGCTTTGATGTGATTGCGAGCGTACGTGCCATGAATCAAAGCAAACTATCGCCACGATCGCCCATTTTGCTGAGACCGATTGGCTTTTCGGGTTGGCACGCTTCGCGCAAAAGCCCTCTGCGTGCATTCAATCGCAGAAAGGAACCTCCCATGAAGCGCTCGCTCGCCTCGTTGATCGCCGTTTTTGCCCTGCTGACCTCAACCGCGCTCGCCGCGCCCGGCGACGCTGGCGTCGGCCCCGCTGCCGTCGTCGAGACCCCCGCTGAGACCCTGCCCGAGCTGACCACCTTCGAACTCGGCGCCGGCCTCAAGGCGCGGGCGCTGGTCGGTCGGGCCTCCGCGTTCAGCCCCGCCGTCGGGCGGGTCTACGCGCACGCCACCTTCGACAACCCCGGCGCGCCGACCACCGTGCAGATGGTGTGGAAGCGCGCCGGCAAGGAGGTGCAGCGCCTCGACCTGAACGTCGGCAAGAGCCCGCGCTGGCGGACGTGGTCGTACAAGCGCATCGGCCCGCGCGATGTGGGCGAGTGGACCGTCACCGTGCTCGACGCCCAGGGCACCGAGATCGGCGAGGCGGCCTTCACCGTCGCGCCGGTCGGCGTCGGCCCGGTCAGCGCCCGATAGCCAACGGTTACCCCGCCCCCGCGCCGAGACACCTCACCCACCCCTCCATCGGCGCGGGGGCCCCTGCTCTCTTTGCGGCAGCCCTCCCCTCAGCGCGATCAACTGTCGAGCGGCCCGCGCCCCGGACGCGGCGCCGCTCGACGCCTTTTTGGCGCGTCCGATGGCGTTGCACCGCCTTTGCACGATCCCGCCGCGACTTCTCCCCCGCCCCGCGCTCGGCTCGCCGCGCCGGTTTGATGGACTGGCGCCATGTCGCGCCTCGCCCCCTGGTTGTTGCTGCCCGCCGCGGTGGCCCTGCTCGCCGAGCCCGCGCGCTGGCTCGGGCACACCTGGCTCGACCCGACACGCGAAGGCCTGGGCCCGCTGGCGGCGTTGGCGGTGGCGGCGCTCGGGGT
>JAGQJJ010001223.1 GCA_020430675.1 Myxococcales bacterium | reverse complement strand
CGTCAATGACGCAGTCGCCCCCGTCGCCCCTCGCCCCGCCCCGGCCCGAGCCGCACAAAACAGTGAGGTCAATCCCCTATGTCGCGCGCGTTCTGTTATCGTCGGCAGAGCAAAACAAACCAGACGAGACCCGCTGGTGAGCATCCCCCTCGGTCCATTCGACCTCCTCCACCCGGCCGGACGCGGCGCGATGGGCGAGGTCTGGCAGGCCCGGCACCGCGTCGAGGGCGTCGGCGTCGCCGTCAAGGTCGTCACCGCGCCGATCGGCCGCCGGCGCCGGTTTCGCACCGCGTTCGCCCACGAGCTGCGTGCCGTCGCGCGGCTCGACCACCCCGGCATCGTGCGGATCTACGACCACGGCGAGATCGGCCCCGAGGCGGCGGCTGAGCGCATGGCCGACCGCGTGGGGGTCGGCGCGCCTTATCTGGTGATGGAGTGGATCGACGGTGGCTCTTTGCGCGAGCACCGCGGACGCATGCCGTGGTCGCAGCTGCGCGCGGTGTTGCTGGCGCTGCTCGACGCGCTCGGGCACGCCCACGCCCGGGGGGTCATCCACCGCGATCTGAAGCCCGACAACGTACTGTTCGCCGAGCGCGGGCCGGTGCTGACCGATTTTGGGGTGGCCTATACCGCCGAGCGGGCGGCGGAAGAGCGCGAGGCGCTGTTTGCCGGCACGCCGCATTATATGGCGCCCGAGCAGGTGACCGGCGATCTGCGGGCGATGGGGCCGTGGACCGACCTGTATGCGCTGGGCTGCCTGGCGTTTTCGTTGGCGACCGGCCACACCCCGTTCAGCGGCACCTCGACCAGCGACGTGGCGCGGGCGCAGTTGCTGGCGCCGCCGCCGAACGTGCCCGCGGGCACGCCGGTGCCGCCAGGGTTCGAGGCGTGGCTGCATCGGCTGCTGGCCAAGCGGGTCGAGGGCCGGTACCAGTTTGCCGCCGATGTTGCCTGGGATCTGGCGCGCCTGTCGGATGACGCGCCCGCACCGCCGGTGCAGGCGGTCGAGCAGGTGGACGATCCCACCGTCGTCGACGCGCCGATCTGGTTCAGCCGCGTCAGCCTGCCACCTGCGCCCGCGCCTGCCGAGGCGTTGAGATTGCCCCCGATGCCGGACGATTGGCGCCGCGCCGAGCCGGCCGAGCGACCGATGCCGCTGCTCGGGGTCGGCTGCGCGCTGTTTGGCCTGCGGGCGCTGGAGTTGTCGGGCCGCGAGGCCGAGCGCGATCGGCTGTGGGCGGCGCTGGGCGCGGTGGTGGCGGGGCAGCGCGTGCGCGCGGTGCTGCTGGAGGGGTAGGGCGCCCCCCGCGCTCCGCGCTCCTGCCCTACCCGCCCCTCTCCCGCCCGCCTCGAGGCCCGGCCCCCGAGCGGGCGGCAGGCCAAGCTGCAGTTCTCGGCGC
>JAGQJJ010001222.1 GCA_020430675.1 Myxococcales bacterium | reverse complement strand
AACGACGGCGATGGCATCGGCGACGCCTGCGAAGACGACGATGACAATGATGGCATCGCCGACGCCGATGATATCTGCCCGCGCCACTTCGACCCCGATCAAGCCGACCTCGACCACGACGGCAAAGGCGATGCCTGCGATGACGACGACGACGGCGACGGCGCGCCCGACGCGGTTGATGGCTGCCCGCGGCTGTTCGAAGACCCGCCGATCGACAGCGACGGCGATGGCCTCGGCGACGCCTGCGATGCCGACGACGACAACGACGGGCTGCCCGACGAGGCCGACAACTGCCCCACCGTCGCCAACCCGGATCAGGTCGACATCGACGGCAACGGCACCGGCGACCGCTGCGAAGGCGCGCCGACCATCCGCCGCGCGTTCGGCGCCAGCGGCTGCACGCAGCAGCCCGGACGCACCCCCAGCCCATCGGGCTGGCTCATCCTGATCTTGCTCGTGTTGCGCGTGCGCCCTCGCCGCTCACGCGACGGCTGACGGCCTTCAGGCCCGAACCGACCCGCATCGCCACGCCCCCCTTGTCCTCGCCGCCCAACCCGGTGATCAATGGCCCGGTGCTGCGCGCATCCGGGGCCGCCTGACCGCCCCGCGGCGAGGGGTCCGGCGATGGATTTTCAGGTACAGCTCTTCGTGCAGACGCACCGCGACGGCTTCTTCTCGGTGCGCGTCGTCGATGAGCCCGGCCTCTGCGTCTTCACCGACGACCTCGACCGCGCCCGCGAAGACTTGATGCTGGTGCTCGGCGACCGCCTCGAACGCACCCACCCGCGCCTGCTCGACCGTTTCGCCGCGCCCGCCGAGCTGCGCCACGTCGAGGTCACGCTGCCCGAAGGCCTGCTCGTCGACGGCGCCGAAGCCCGCGCCGGTCAGCCCACGCGGCTTTCGGCCCTGGTCGCCCGCGACCGCCGCTGGCTGCGCCTGTGGCTGCCGCGCTGGGATCTGCGCCTCTGGATCGATCACCACGCCGACGTCGAAGCGGCGGTCATCGAGTTCCTCACCGCGCATTTCCGCAAGGTGACCCCCGGTGAGCGCCTCGCTCGCCGCTTCGAGCGCGAAGAGCGCGTCGAGGCGCTGACCATCGAGGCCGATCCGCCCGGTCTGGAGCGCTTCACCGGCAAATGGCTCGGCGCCTCGATGCTGCCCGAGCCGGCGCCGAAAAAAGACGACGAGGACGACGACCCCGACGGCGAGAAGAAGACCGGCAAGAAGAAGAAGCGCCCCCCCACGCCCACGCTGGCCGCGATCGGCGTGAACCTGACGCGTCAGGCCAAGGACGGCGAGCTGCCCCGCGCCCACGGCCGCGACACCGAGGTCACCGCGCTGCTCGCCGCGCTGGCCGCGCCCGGCGCCTCGGCGCATGTGATCATCGGCGAGCCCGGCGTGGG
>JAGQJJ010001221.1 GCA_020430675.1 Myxococcales bacterium | reverse complement strand
TCGGGAGGGGACAATGCAGACCAGAACGCCTGGCACGAACCCTCCGCCGCCGCCTGATGACCGCGGCGACCCCGTCGACGCGCTGGAAGCCGCTGCTGACACTCTGGAGGCGCAGGGTCTGCCCGAGCGCGCGCTCGAACTCCGTCTGCGTCGCATCGACCCCCTCCTGGCCCACGCCCCGGCCAATCGCCGGGCGGTTCATGCCGGGCGCATCGCCGATCTGCTGACGCGGCTGGGCGAGGTGGACGAAGCGATCCGCATGCGCCGCGAAGTCGAGCTGCCGCTCTGGGCCGAAGCCGGCGATCCGCGCGGTCAGGCCGATACGCTCGCCACGCTGGTCACCCTGCTCGAACGCACCGCGCCGGCGCAGGCCCTGGCGATGACCCCCGATCGCCTGCGCGCCGCCACGCTGCTGCGCGAGCCCGACCGCATCGCGCGCGGCCACCTGCGCGCGGCCCGGCTGCACCTGGCCGTCGGTGATCCGCCGAGCGCGCGGCGCGAATGCGAGGCCGCTCTGCAGCGCGTCGCGCCGCGCGATCGCCGGGTGCGCGCCGCCCTCTTCGACCGCCTCGCCGACGCCCACCGCGCCGCGGGCGACATCGCCGCCGCCCTGCTGGTGCGCGAGGCCCACGAGCTGCCGTTGCGCCGTCGGCTGGGCGATCCCCTTGCGCTCGCGGTCACCCTGGCCCAGATCGCCGAGGCCGCCTTCCTCAGCGGCGCCCGCGACGAGGCGATCAATCGATTCGCCGAAGCCGCCCTTCCGCTATTTGAGCGGGTCGGTGACGAACGCGAGCTGGCCATCGCGCGCGGCAACCTGGCGCTCATGCTGCTCGATCGCGACGCCGAGGGCGACCGCGAGCGCGCCCGGCATCTGCTGGCGCTGGCCGGTGACGCCGCGACCCGCATGCGTCTGTCCCATGCCCGCGAACTGCGCCGCGTGCAGGCCGAGTGCGGCTGGGAGGCCGACGCCGACCCGCCGGCGCGCAGCGGCGCGCCGCCTGTCCATATTTTCGAGAATTGAAAGCTCAATTTTGTAGTATGCCCATCAGCACGGCCGAGCGGCGCTGCCCGCCGCCGCGATCGGTCGCTGGGCCACACTCCGCGCCAGGCGGCAGAATCGCGACGGATCGGTGATCTTTTGGCTTGCCCCTCACTCGCCTCTTGCGCCCGAGGCGCGGCTCTGGTCCGGTTCTCGCAAAAGAGCGAACCCGAAGCGACCTGACGCGACCTGACGCGACCTGACGCGACCCGGAAGCGCGGCAGCAGCCGCTGCGGGTCGCCTCGCGGCGGCCCATGCGCCGCGACCGTCGCCTGCGCCGGAGCCTGAATCATGACTGACTCGCCACGGCACGCCCTGCGGGGCGCCGCCGGTCTCCTGCTCGCCAGCCTGCTCGCCGCGCCCGCCGGGG
>JAGQJJ010001220.1 GCA_020430675.1 Myxococcales bacterium | reverse complement strand
CACCCCCTCGTCGGTCGACCTGCTCGACGACCAGGCGGCCGCCGTCGCGCGGCTGACCAGCCGCGACCTCGGCCCCCACTGCAACCGCCTCGCGGCGCTGGTCGAGGCCGGCTCGACCCATGGCGTGCGGGTCACGCTGCGCTACCGGGACAACGCGGCATGGCAGCGCGTCGGCGACAACCTCGGCCCGCTGTTTCAGCTCTGGTACCCGAACGGCGGCGGCGCTGCGACGGCGAGCCTCACCATCACCGCGGCCACGCCCGGCGCGGCGACCCGCCTGCAGGTGACGCTTGCCAACCCGACCGCCGGCACCGCCTCGCTCGACATCGACCTGACCTCGCCCGAGTTCAGCACGGTCAAGCGGGTGCTCGACTACATCAACGCCCAGCCCGGCTACACCGTCGTCCGCCTCGTCACCGGCGTCGACCTCGGCGCGCTCTCCAGCCGCGAGCTGGACGCCGTCGCCAACGTCGCCATCGCCGGCGAGACGGTCGCCGCGGCCGCCACCCTGACCGCGCGCATCGGCGCGGTCGTGCATTGGGTCAACGCCAACGCCCTCGCCATCGGCCCCATCCCCGGGGTCACCGCCGCCCGCCTCGCCGGGCAGACCACCGCGCCGGCGCCGACCGTCGTCTTCAAGCCCTTCACCGGGGGCAGCGCGCCCAACGTCACCCTCGTCGACTACCGCGCCGCCCTCGACGTGCTGACCATCGAAGAGATCCGCAGCGGACTGATCCTGCTCGACTCGACAGACCCGCTCCTCCAGTTGGAGGTCAAGGCGTGGATGGACGCGCGGCTCGCCGACGGTCGCCCCTGGCGCGCGGTCTTCGGCATGCCCGATGGCGCCACCGATGAGAGCGCCGCCACCCTCGCCGCGACCCTCGACCGCCGAGAGATCGCGCTCGTCTGCCAGCGCCTGCTCGGCCCGGGCGGCCAGACCATCACGGCCCTCGAAGTCGCCGCGCTGCTCGGCGGCGCCATCGCCGGCGCGACCCCCGCCCAGCGCATCCAGTCGGCCGTGCTGACCCACGCCCGTCTGCGCGCCGCTGGCGTCAACGCCTCCGACCGGCGCAACAAGACCGCCCGCGAGGCGCTCATCAAGGCCGGGGTCAACGTCGTGCGCATCGACGACGGCCGCGTGCAGCTCTCGCTCGCGGTCTCGACCTACCAGGGCAGCGACCCCGACTTCGGCGATACCCGGGTCGGCCGCCTCATCAGCGAGTCGCTCATCGTCGACCTCATCCGCAACGATCTGCGCGAGGCGCTGCGCCCGCTCAACGTCGCCTGGGCCACCCCCGAGTACGTCGCCACCGTGCGCAGCGTCGCCGACGGCGTGCTCGCCGCGTGGACGGCCGCCGGCGCCCTCGCCGCGGGCCTCGACGGCAACGGCGAGCGGCAACCCGCCTACG
>JAGQJJ010001219.1 GCA_020430675.1 Myxococcales bacterium | reverse complement strand
TCAGCGCCCGCCGGGTGAGCGGCCGGTTCGCCCAGGTCGAGCGCATCCTGGCCGAAGACGCCCAGATCATCGCCGCGGTGTGGGCCGCCGCCGAGCCCGGCCGGCGCGACGAGATCGAGGCCCGCCTGCAGTCGAAGGGCCTGCGCATCGACGACCGGGCCACGACCCGCTTCGTGCTGACGTGGGAGACCGACGCCAACGACGTCGACTTCCACATCTTCGACAAGGCTTTCAACCACGCCTACTACTCGCGGCGCGGCCTGGCCTCGGGCGGCGAGCTGTACGCCGACATCACCACCGGCTACGGCCCCGAGTGCTTCACCATCTACGACCCGCGCGCCTTCCCCTACAAGCTGAAGGCCCATTACTACAGCCGCGGGCCGATGGGCCACGGCGCGGGCAAGGTGCAGGTCATCCGCCACGACGGCAAGGGCAACCTGGGCATCGAAGACCGCCCGTTTGTCATCATGCAGGACGGCGCGTTTGTCGACCTGGGCGTGGTCAAGGGCGATGACGCGAAGCCGAGCAAGCCGGTCAAGGCGATCGCGCGCTGAGCCCGCCTGACAGCGGCGCGCGACACCGCGGTGAAGTCAGCGCAACGCGAGCGGCAGGCCGCGCTCCGGCGCGGTCGGCCATCGCGGGCGCGGGGTCAGCGCCAGGGCCTCGCGCAGCGCATCGTGGTAGTCGCGCCGATGCCATTCGGTGGCCCCGAAGCGGGCCAGATGGTCGGTGTAGACCTGGCAGTCGATGAGCGTGTAGCCGGCTTCGCTGAGCCGCGGCACCAAGGTCGCGTAGACGGCCTTCGAGGCATCGGGCTCAAGCGTGAACATCGACTCGCCGAAGAACGCCCCGCCCAACGTCACCCCGTACAGCCCACCCACCAATTGCCCGTCGCGCCAGGCCTCGGCCGAGTGCGCGAAGCCGCGGGCGTGCAACTGGCGATAGGCGCGCTGCATGTCGCGGTTGAGCCAGGTGCCATCCTGCCCGGGGCGCGGCACCGTGGCGCAGCCGGCGAGCACCGCGGCGAAGGCGGTGTCGTAACGCACCTCGTACTGCTCGCGCCGCAGCGTCTTGCGCAGCGACCGGTTCACCCGAAGGCTGCGCGGCCGCATGGCAAAGCGCCACCGCGGGGAATGCCACAGGATGGGCGTCGCCGACTCATCGTACCAAGGGAAGATGCCCAGCGAGTAGGCCAGCAGCAGCCGCGAGGGTGACAGATCGCCGCCCACGGCGAGGATGCCGGTCGCGGCGTCGGCCTTCATGGGGTCCGGGAAGGCCAGCGTCTCGTCGAGCAGATAGATGGGCACGACGGCAGGATAACCCGCCCTCGATCACGGTTGAACTCTCAGAAATGCCCGCGCGCACCAATCCGCCGCACCGGGGCGCCGCCGAGCGCGTCGAGCAGGTCGAA
>JAGQJJ010001218.1 GCA_020430675.1 Myxococcales bacterium | reverse complement strand
AGCACGCTTCTTTTTTTTTCTAACTTCTCGCAGGTCGAGAGCGCGCTTGCGCCCTGGATTCGCGCCGGCCTCGACCCGAACGGCGTGTTCCGCGATGCCACCCTGCTCGCCAGCATGCGCGCTGGTTTCCACGACCTGGCTGGCGCCTTCCTGCGCGGTTACACACTGGTGGGCGTCGACCTGCGGGGCGCCGACATGCGCAATTGCACGCTCGAAGACGCCGACCTGACCGACGCCAACCTCACCGGCGCCGATCTGACCTCGGCCTACGTGCTGCGGGCCACGCTGCGCGGGGCCACGCTGCGCGACGCGCGCTTCATCAACGCCACGCTGGGCGGCGCCCGCCTGGGCTGCAACCGCCTGGCCCCGCCCGAATGCCGGCCGGCCATCGTCATCGGCACCAACTTCACCGGTGCGCTGCTGGTGGGCGGCGGCCGGGCGACCGATATGGCCAATCTGGACCTGCGCGGCGGCACGCTGGTCAACGCCGACCTGCGCGGCGTCGATTTTCAGACCGCCGACTTGCGGCAGGCCAACCTGACCGGCGCCAACCTGACCGGCCTCGACCTGCGCACCGCGCGCTTCGTGCTGGCCACGCTGACCGACGCGCGCTTCGCATCGACCCAGCTCAACGGCCTCGACCTGCGGCTGGTGGTCGCCATTCGCACCGACTTCACCAGCGCGCGGCTCGACCAGGTCAACCTCTCGGGCGCGACCTTCCAGGGGGCCGACTTGACCAGCGCGCGGCTCGACGGCGCCAACGCGACCGGCACGGATCTGCTCGGCGCGCGCCTGCCCGGCGCGGGGCTCGCCGGCACGCGCTTCATCGACGCCAACCTGCGCGGGGCCACCCTGCGCGGCGCGGTCGGCACACCCGACCAGCACGCCGACTTCACCCGCGCCGACCTGCGCGGCGCCCTGCTCGCCGGCGCCGACCTGCGCAACGCCGACTACTGCCAGGCCCTGGTCGACCAGGCCGAGTTTGCGGGCGCGCAGCTCAATGAGGAGATCGGCTTCGTGACCGAGGGGCTCGACGCCAATGGCGTCTACCAGCTCGACGACATCATCACCCGCCTGACCCGCGGTGGCGCCCCGGTGACCGACCTGCGCTGCGCGCGATTTGTCGACGCGGACATGGCCGGCGCGAACTTCACCGCCGTCACCCGCTGGGGCAACGCCCGCTTCGAGCGCGTCAACCTGCGCGGGGCCAACTTCACCGGCCGCAACCTGATCGGCGTCGCGTTCAGCGAGTCGCCGCTGGCCGGCGCCAACCTCACCAGCGCCATCGGCGTCGAGCTTGATCTGACCGGCGCCGACCTCTCGGGCGCCACGCTGACCGACGCCAGCTTCGAAGATGCCCGCCTCGGTGGGGCCGACCTGCGCAATGTGATCGCCAGCCGCGTCGATGCACGCGGCGTCGACC
>JAGQJJ010001217.1 GCA_020430675.1 Myxococcales bacterium | reverse complement strand
TGACTTCGAGCGGCTGGCCCTCGCGCAATGCCATCCGCGCGTTGTAGTAGACCACGCTCTGGGTCGACGGCGGGGCCAGCAGCGCCAGGATCAGCAGCGCGGCCATCAGAACGCGAGCCCCAGCGACAGGTCGAGCTCGATGCCCCAAAGCAGCTTGGTATCGGTGGCCGGCGCCAGCAAGGGCACCGGCACGAGCACCCGATGCGACAAAAAGAACCCCGAGGCGAAGTACAGATCGGCGCCCAACCCGAGCAGCAATCCATAGCGCCCGCGGTCGATCTCCATGCCGGGCAGCCGGTCGTCCTCCAGGTTGGCCACCTCGTCATCGGAGAGGCTGCCAGCGACCATCGCCTTGAGCACCTCCAGGAAGGTCAGGTCCGAATAGCCCCCCGGATGGATGAGATAGCGGAAGTCGGCCAGGCCGTTGAAGACAAGTTGCGTCGCCGGGAAGAACGATGGCACCGCGGTGACGATGCCTTCGGCCAGCGGCAGGGTGAAGGTGAAGTCCAGCTCGACGCGGTCGGGCCGACCCGCCTGCCGATAAGGCGTCAGCGCCAGCTTCTCACTGCTGTCGGTGCCGTAGACCCAGACATAGGACGCTTCGGCGCCCAGCAGGAAGTCATCGAACGGGAAGCGCACGAAGGCGCCGGCGCGCAGCGTATTGAAGTTGTTGAACTCCGATGGCAGCCCACCATTGATGCCGGCCTGCACGGCGCCACGCCGCCAGTCATAACGCACGCGGCGCGAGGTGCGGCCGATGGCGCGCTCGACGAGCTGATCGAGTGGGGTGCGCAAGTCTTCGAGCGACTCATCGGGCCGATGCTCGACCGGGGGCGCCTCCTGGGCCCAAGCCATCGAGATCCCGAGCAGGAGCCAAAGCGTGCATGCCTTACGGGTCACGCGGGAAACCCGAGTCACCCCGCTTGGGGAAGGCCGGCGCATAACAGGCGCTCTGGTAGGCGATGTCGAACCGATCGCCGACCTGGTAGACCCCCGCGCCGTCAAAGGTGGGGTGGCCGCAAAAGCGCCGGCATTGCAGCAGCGTATCGGCCAGCGGGAACTCGCCCGACAGCCACAGCTCGCTGCCGAAGTCTTGCGAGACCTCGACGCCCACGCCAAAGGGCAATGACACGGTGAAGGCCGAGACGGCGATGGCACCGACGATCTCGTAGCGGCTGATGACGATATAGGGAAAATCCAGGACCACGCCGAGTCCATAGGTGTCGGCGCCGGTCATGGCATGCCATGCCGGAAGGGCGAGCAGCGGCAGCGGCAGCGGCGCGCCGGGTGGCCGAAAGACCACGCCCGGATAGGCCCCGGTCTCGCAATACGAGAAGCTGTCATCGGTGTCAGCGGTGATGATCTCATCGTTGAAAAACACCGCCGTGCCAAAGGGGGGCACCGACAGATGCTCGGCGTTCGGCGGCAGCGTGGG
>JAGQJJ010001216.1 GCA_020430675.1 Myxococcales bacterium | reverse complement strand
AGCGACATATCGGGCAACGCCGCGTCATCGCGGCGAGACACGTTGGTCGACTCGACGCAGGCGACCAGCAGCGCCGCAGCGCTGCCGATCAGAACGAGCGCGCGCGGCGCGCGAGATGAGGAGCGCACGGTCTGCTGCCTCCTTGCTTCCACGATCGGACCGGCTTCGAGCATAGCCTGCCCCCGCCATGCGATGCCAAGCCCGAAAAGTGAATGGGTTCGTGCGGTGCAGCAGACTCGCGCCCGCACTTTTCGAGCGAGCCGGGCCAACCATCGCGCGCACATCGCGCGCCGCGCGGCTTGTCCTCGGCGAGCATCCGGGGTATACCGCCGCGTCCCCCGAGGAGGCATTGATGCAAGCCGACGACGAACTCGCCCCGCGCCGCCTGGTCACCTACACCGACTCCGAGACCGGAGACGAGACCACCATGGAGGTCTACCTCGAACTCGAGGTCGAGGGCCGCACCTACGCGCTGTTGATCCCGCTGCACCTGCCGGTCGAGATCGTGCGCGCGGTCGGCAAGGATCTCGACGAGATCGAGCCGATGGACCCGAGCGAGATCAAGGGCCTCAAGAAGCTGCTCGACGAAGCGCTGGCCCGCTGGGGCGTGCACGCCGAGATCGAAGGCGAAGAGATCATGCTGGTCGGCGACCCGCCCGACGAGTTCTACGACGACTGCGACACCGTGCTCGAGATCGACACCGACGACGACGAGACCGAAGAGTATGCGGTGGTTGTCGAACTCGACACCGGCGGTGAGCGCTATCTGGTCATCACGCCGGTGGTGCCCGACTTGATGCCCGCCGAGCTGCTCAAGGGCGAGCGCGCCCGCGAGCTCTCCGACGAAGAGATGGAAGACCTCGAAGAGACCTTCCGCGCGGCGCTCAAGGCCCAGGAAGAAGAAGAGGACGAGGAGGACTGAGCCATGCGCGAGGTCGCCATCATCGCCGCGGCGCGCACGCCGGTCGGCCGATTGGGCGGCGCCCTCGCCGCGGTCCGCCCCGATGATCTGGCCGCGCACGCCCTGCGCGCGGCGGTCGCCCGGGCGGGCCTCGAAGGCGACGCGATCGACGAGGTCTACCTCGGCTGCGCCAATCAGGCCGGCGAAGACAATCGCAACGTCGCCCGCATGGCCCTGCTGCTCGCCGGTCTGCCGCAAGCGGTGCCCGGCATCACGGTCAACCGCCTGTGCGCGTCGGGGCTCAGCGCGGTCAACATCGCCGCCCGCGCCATTCAGGTCGGCGACACCGAGGTCGCCCTCGCCGGCGGCGTCGAGTCGATGAGCCGCGCGCCCTGGGTCATGCCCAAGGCGTCGGCCGCCTTCCCGGTCGGCAACGTCACCGTCTACGACAGCTCGCTCGGCTGGCGCTTCCCCAACCCCGCGATGGAGAAGCTCTTTCCGCTCGAAGCCATGGGCGAGACGGCGGAGAACCTGG
>JAGQJJ010001215.1 GCA_020430675.1 Myxococcales bacterium | reverse complement strand
TCGTCGACGCGCGGGTAGATCGGAAGAGCGACGCGTAGGGGACGAGCGTAGATCTCGCGCGGCGCGGGACGAGTACAAAAAACACCTCCTCGCCAGCCGACACGAGGGTTGCGCAGGCCCCGGCGGGTCGCAAGGCACAAACCCGCACGTGCTTGGAGTGGCCCGGCCGAACGCCGTTCGTTCCAGCGAAGAGACCACGACCGGACTCGGGAGTGCCGGATGCGCGCGGCGGAGCGGCGGGGGTGGAGAGGGGCGTGCCTGCTGGGCGCGCTTGTTCTGGGGTTCGCGTTCACGGCCTGCGATGACGGCGGGGGCGACACCGCCTCCGGCGACGACGCGCGGGTCGGTCCAGGCGACGGCGCGCCCGGCGGCGACGGTCGCGCCGGCGAGCTGGCCGACCTGGGCCGAGACGGCCCGGACGGCGGCGACGAACCGGGCCAGGTCGAGGCCCTGTTCCGCATGCGGTGCGTCGCCTGCCACTTCAACGGCGCCATGCTGGGCGGTCTGGCCCTCGACGATCTGGTCGGCGCGACGGTCGATGTGCCCTCGCGGCAGGCGCCGCTCGACATCGTCGAACCCGGCGTGCGCGCCCAGAGCTACCTCTACCTGAAGCTGGCCGGCACCCATGGCGAGGTCGGCAGCGGCGACCGCATGCCGCTCGGCGGGCCCGACTTCACCGCCGCCGAGCTGGAGCTGGTCGGCCTCTGGATCGACAGCCTCGCCCTCACCGCGCCCGCCGAGCGGTGTCGCAATGGCATCGATGATGACAATGATGGCATCGTCGACTGCGAGGATGATGACTGCGCCGATGCCATCGAATGCCAGCCCGAAGACTGCGCCAACCGCGTCGATGACAACGGCGACGGCGCGACCGACTGCGCCGACGCCGAGTGCGCCGATGTCATCGAATGCCAGCCCGAGGACTGCACCAACGGCGTCGATGACGACGGCGACGACGCGATCGACTGCGCCGACCCCGATTGCGCGCTGGTCATGCGCTGCGCCGAAGAGAACTGCGCCAATGGCATCGATGACAACGACGATGGCGCGATCGATTGCGCCGATGTCGAGTGCGCCGATGCCATGGTCTGCGCGCCCGAAGATTGCGGCAACGCGATCGACAACGACCTCGACGGCGACATCGACTGCGCCGACGACGAGTGCGCCAACGCCCCGCGCTGCCAGCCCGAGGTCTGCGACAACGGCGTCGACGATGATGGCGACGGCGCGACCGACTGCGCCGACCGGCGCTGCGTCGACGCGCGGGTCTGCCAGCGCGAGCAATGCGCCAATGGTGTCGACGACAACGATGACGGCGCGGTCGACTGCGCCGACGAAGACTGCGCCGACGATCCGTCCTGCGCGCCGCCACCGCCCGAAGCCAACTGTGCCGACGGCCTCGACGACGACGATGACGGGGCGATCGACTGCGCCGACTCCGACTGCGACGA
>JAGQJJ010001214.1 GCA_020430675.1 Myxococcales bacterium | reverse complement strand
CCTCGGCGCGCGGCAGCACGCGGGCGGCGACCAGCCACTCGCCTTCGCCGGCCTTCACCGCGCGGGCCTGGTCGCGCAGTCGCGCGGCGGTCAGGCGGCTGCCGTCGAGGCGCACGTCTTCGGGCAGATCGGCCACCGCCGCGTCGAGCACGGCGCCCTCGGCCTCGGCGCGGCCGAGCAGGTTGGCCAGATCGACCGCCGCCAGGTGGTGCAGGCGCAGGCCGACCTCAAGCCGCTGGTCATCGAGGCGCACGTAGAGCAGCGCGTGGCGATGATGCTCGGCGGGATCCTGAACCTTGGTCGCCAGATCGAGGTTGCGGGCCATCACCGGCTGGATCGTGCGCCGCGCTTCGGCGTCCCGCAGCACGTAGGCCCACTGATCACGCACCTGGCGGCCGTTCCAGACGCTGGGGATCTCGCTCGACCCCTCGACCGTCAGGCCGGTCATGTCGAGCCGCGCCAGCATGGCCTTGGCCAGCGCCAGCACGCGCTCCTTGGTGCGCATGCGCCCCAGGTTGAACAGGTTGTTCGACCAGCGATCGGCCCGATACAGGTCGAAATCTTCGTCGGTCAGGCCGGAGAACTCGGCCAAGAGCAGTGACACGGCGACGCCCCCGTCGGCAGAACGAGGCCCGTTCTACTCGCTCTGCCCGGCGCGGCGCAACCGGGCTTCACCGCCCCGTGAGCAGACGCCGCGCGCGCTCGCCCCAGGCGCCCTCGGCGTCGAGGGTGCTGGCGCGCTGCAACTCGGTCCGTCCGAGCTCGCGCGCCTTGCGATCGGCAAAGAGCAGGCGGCCCAGACGGAAGGCGGCTTCGGGGTCTTTGGGCGCCACCTGCGTCAGCCGTTTGTAGCGGCGGATGGCCTCATCGGTGCGCCGCTTGCGCTCGGCGAGCTGGCCCAGGCCAAGCAGCGCCTCGGGCAGATCGGGCTCGACGCGCAGCGATTTCTGCAAGAGCCGGTCGGCGCGGCCCAGGTTGCGGCGGTTGCCCGAGGCGATCAGCGCCTGAGCCTGCACCGCCATCGCCTCGGCGCGCACCCGCGCATGGGTCAGGCTGCGCGCCGCCCGCGCCTCGGCCTCGCGCCCGGCGGCCTCGGCCTCCTGCCAGTCGCCCTTCTGCAGCGCCGCGTGGGCCGCGCCCAGGGCGGCGATGGGCTCTTTGTCGGCCGTCATCGCGCGCCGGTAATACGTCGAGGCCTTGGTCGCCTGGTCCTGCTTCATCAGCAGATCGGCGTAGGCCATCTGGGCGAAGGCGTCGCCGGTGAGCTGATCGGCGGCGGCGGCGAGCAGGTCGTGGGCGACCTTGAGCTTGCCGGCGTCGCTGGCGAGCAGGCCGCGGATATAGCGCTGCGTCGCGTCGTCATGGGTGGCCCGCGGGCCATCGGCCAGCGCGGCGGCGGCTTCGGTCTGGCCCAGCGCGACCAGGGCCCGGGCCAGACGGCGCGCGCTCTCGGGC
>JAGQJJ010000120.1 GCA_020430675.1 Myxococcales bacterium | reverse complement strand
GCTCAGCCTGCAGCTCATCGTGCGCAAGAAGGACTTCTCCGAGGACTTCCTCGCCAAGTCCCGCGCGGCGGCGCTGGCCGGTTACGACCGCGCGATGGGCGCCGTCGGCAACGCCGAGAAGGACATCCCGGAGAAGCATTGGATCGAGATCTCGGACGAAGACCGGGCGCGCTACGACCAGATGTTCCTCGACGTTCGCGTCGAGCTGCGCGACAACAAGGTCTACGATGGCAACGCGCTGCGGCTGATGCGGCAGGCGCGCTGCAAGAAGGACGCGACCCGAGCGGAGTGTGCTCAGCCACGCGAGTAGCCTTTGAGCGAGACCAAAGAGCCGGCCTTTCTCCGGGTCCGCTTCTACACCACCCTCCCGGCAGTGCTCTTGCTGCTGTCCGTGCTGACCTACGGCACGGCCGAGATGATCCATTCTCAGCTCCTCGCGCTCGGGGAGCATTGGTGGACGGGCTATCACACCCTTCGCCATGACCCCGATGACCCCGACTGCGACCCCATCGAACTGGAGCGCCTCCGCGACGAGACGCTGACCAAGAAGCCGGCCATCGTGCCCGACGGGCCGCGCCCCGACACCCCGGTGCCGCTCGATGATCTGGACTTCAATGACGACGACGCGGCGCCCCCGCCTTCGCCCGCTGGGGGCGAAGCGGCGCCGAAGCCGGTCGATGATCTGGAGTTCGACGAAGAGCCAGCGCCCGACCCCGACAAGCTGAACTTGCCCGACGACCCCGGTGCCGCGGCCGCGGCCGGCGCGAAGCCGCCCAAGTGGCATTCCTTCGAAGCCAGCCGCCTCCAGTGCATCGCGCGGTGGGCGGCCGTCAAAGAAGCGCGCGAGCGCATCACGCCCTCAGTGCGGCGCTTTCGGGCCATCGAGCAGACGGTCGAGTGGATTGTCGACCTGGGCGTCAATCACCTCAGCCATCTGCTGGCGCTGCTCATCCTGATCTGCGCGGTCGCGACCACGTTCTTCCGCCACCACATCGCATTGCGTCCGGCGCGGTCGCGGCTCGACCACCTGGCTTCTGACGGCGCGCAGCTCGCCGCGCATCTGCTGCTCTTGAGCTCGTTCTGGTCCTTCAAGCGCATCGAAGACACCGCGCTCGCCGATCACGGCCACGGACTGCTGCATTGGATCTGGATCATCGGCTTCGGGCTCTTGTCGTTGGCCAGCCTGTTCAACCTGCTGAGGCCACCGGCCGACGCCACGGGCAAGACGAGCATCGGACGGGCGCTGCTCAGCGTGCCGCTCTACACCACGATGTGCCTGATCGCCGGGCTGTACTTCCTGATCGCCGAGGGGCACCCGGCCGGGCTGGCGATCTACATCGGCAAGCTGACCGAGCACGCGCTGCTCTACCTGCACATCGGGCTCTATGTCTGGGTCGGCATGCTGCTCAAGCGCACGCGACTCTCGCAGCTCATCTTCGAGGTGCTGCGCCCCTGGCGCCTGGCGCCCGAGCTGCTGGCCTTTGTGACCGTGGTGGGCGCTGCGCTGCCGACGGCTTATAGCGGCGCGTCGGGCATCTTTGTCATCGCTGCTGGCGCCATCATCTACCGCGAGCTGCGCCGGGCGGGGGCCCGCCGGCAACTGGCGCTGGCGGCGACCGCCATGTCGGGCAGCATGGGCGTGGTGCTGAGCCCCTGCCTGCTGGTGGTCATCGTCGCCTCGCTCAACAGCGAGGTGACGACCGATCAGCTCTTCGATTGGGGCTTCAAGGTCTTCCTGCTGACGGCAGTGCTCTTCTTCGTGGTCTCGCTGGTCAATCGCCAAGGCAAGTGGACGATGGCCTCGCCGCGCGAGGCGTTGCCCGGCACCTGGCGGGCGGTGCGGGCGCTGTTGCCGTACATCGTGCTCTTTGTCGTCCTGCTGGTCGGATACTCGTACGCGCTGGACGCCAACGTCGATGAGCACCGCGCGCCGGTGATGCTGCCGGTGCTGATGATCGGCGTGCTGCTCTACGACCGCCTGACGGGGCGCGAGGTCGTCGGCCGCAGCGGTCGCGTCCGGCGCTTCGGCTTCCGCAAGGCCCTGGGCGCAGCGACCTCTGAGACGACCGGCCATATCGGTGCGCTGCTGCTGCTGATGGGCATGTCGATCTGCGTCGGCGGCATCATCGAGCGGGCCGATGTGATGTCGGCGGTGCCCGAGCACTTCGGCTCGATCTACCTCACGATGGGCGTGCTGGTCTTCGTGCTGGTCATCATTGGCATGACCATGGACCCTTACGGCGCCGTGGTGCTGGTCTCGGCGACCATCGCCGAAGTCGCCTATCGCAACCACATCGATCCGGTGCACTTCTGGATGGTGGTGCTGGTGGCCTTCGAACTGGGCTACCTGACGCCGCCGGTGGCGTTGAACCACCTCTTGACGAGACAGGTGGTGGGCGACACGAAGGTCGAACGCGCCGAGCACGAATCGGGCAGCTTCTGGGCCCGCCACGAGCGGGTCTTGCTGCCCATCGCAGTGATGGGCACCGCGCTGCTGCTGGTGGCCTTCGTGCCGCTCTTTGTCGCCTACTGAGTGACCGCGCCGGTCTCGCGAATCACCTTCAAGACCCGCCCCGGCCGCAGGATCGTGCCTCGATCGAGGCGGTTCCAGCGCCGCAGATCCGCCAGCTTCACCCCGTGCATCGACGCCAACCCGCTGAGCGTGTCGCCGGACTGCACGATGATGCTGAACTGGCCCGTGCGCCGCAGATCGAGCGTGCGCTGCACGGCTTGCGCGTCTTGCAGCGTCCACGTCCGGCCGAGCGCCTGGGCGATGGGCGAGTGAAACCGCACGTGCAGGTGGTTGTGATGCCCCGGCACATGCCGGATGAGCGCCTCTTTGCGATACTGCGCCTTGGGATACGAGAGCACCGGCTCCAGCGCCTCGGGCGTCAGCTTCAACTCCTTGCGGGCGTATTGATACAGCCGGCGTTGGTGGCGGTAGTCGACAAAGACGCGGTCCGCCACGCCCTGCTGGTAGATGCGCCAGAGCAGTTCCCAGACCCGCGGCGTGTCGAAGTTGGCCGGCGTCACGTGGCGATACTCATAGTCACCGGGCGTCCAGCCGGTGAGGTAATAGCGCAGGTCGACATCGCGCCCGTCCTGGTGCGACCGATGGGGCCGAAAGCGGCCGCCGCCGTGCCGCGCGATGTCGAGCACCACCAGCTCGGGGCCTTCGGGGTGGGCCTCGGCGACCTCGGCCGCCAGCGACAACAGCGTGCGGGCCACCTCGGGCGTCGTCCACGACTCATCGGGCGACAAGACGTGCAGCCCCGGGCCGCCGGGCATGGGCAGTCCGAAGAGCAGGCGGCCCTGCCCCGCGCGGCCGACGGTCACGGCGGGGTGCCAGCGGGCCAGCGTCTCGGGATCGATCGTGGCGCGCCAGGCGCGGAACGCCACCAAAGCCTCGGCCAGCAACGGCGCAAGCGGGTTCGGTGCCTCGACGGGGGGCGGATCCGGCGTCGTTTCAGCGACGGCGAGCGACGGCAACAGCAGCAGCAGGATCAGCGCGCGCATGGCTCCAGTGGTCGAGAAAGCCGCCGCCATCGCCGCGGCGGATCCACATCTTGCGGAAACGGGCAGTCGATCGCCAATTCGCGGCTGCGGGCGACCAGGGGGTCGCCTTTTGCCCGCCGACTGCGGTACACCGCCCGCATGGCGCACCTGAAATTCGTGGATGGCACCCTCGAACTGCGCGAGGTCACCGAGCCGTCGCTCTTGCCGGCCGAGGCGGTGTGGGACGAGCGCACCGGCTGCCATCGCGCGCCGGCTTCGACCTATCCCGAAGTCTTCACCCGCTGCGTGCGCCGCAAGATCGAGTACCGCGACGAAGCGCGCGACTACACCGAGCTGCCGGCGGGCTTGCGTCTGCACCGCGAGCCGCGTCCGTTCCAGACCGAAGCCCTCGCCGCCTGGCGCAAGGCCCGCGGACAAGGCGTGGTCGTCCTGCCCACGGGCGCCGGCAAGAGCCATGTGGCGTTGATGGCCATCGACGCGATGCGCCGCTCGACGCTGGTCGTGGTGCCCACGCTCGACCTGGTGCGGCAATGGTATGACCAGCTGCGCCTGGGCTTTGCGAGCCCGGTGGGCGCCATCGGTGGCGGTGAATACGACCCGCAGCCGCTGACCGTCACGACCTATGACTCGGCGCACCTGCACATGGGGCATTTGGGCAACCGCTTCGGCATGATCGTCTTCGACGAGTGCCACCACCTGCCGGGCGACGCCTATCGCTTCGCCGCGCTGGGCTGCCTGGCGCCGTTCCGGCTGGGTCTGAGCGCCACGCCCGAACGCGCCGACGGGCGCCACGCCGAGCTCGACACGCTGATCGGGCCGGTCGTCTACCGCCGCGACGTGGTCGAGATGGCCGGCGAGTATCTGGCCGAATATGAGGTCGAGCGCATCACGGTCGCGCTCACCCCCGATGAGCGCCTCGAGTACGAAGAGGAGCGTGCCATCTACCGCGCTTTTGTCGTGAGCCAGGGCATTCGCATGTCGAGCCCGCGCGGCTGGAGCGAGTTCATCATCCGCGCCTCGCAGAGCGAAGCCGGCCGCCGGGCGATGGCCGCGCATCGGCGATACAAGCGCATCGCGCTCGCCGCGCCGTCCAAGTTCGACCTGGTCGAGCGCTTGCTGCACCAGCATCGGCGCGACCGGGTGTTGATCTTCAGCGAGAACAACGCGACGGCCTACGAGGTGTCGCGGCGCTTCCTGGTGCCGGTGATCACCCACCGCACGCGCCCGCCGGAGCGCCGCGCGCTGCTCGATGGCTTCGCCGATGGCACGTACGGGGTGCTGGCCACCTCGAAGGTGCTCAACGAAGGCGTCGACGTGCCCGACGCCAACGTGGCGATCATCATCTCGGGCAGCGGCTCGGTGCGCGAGCATGTGCAGCGCCTCGGGCGCATCCTGCGCAAGCGCGGCGACAAGCGGGCCACGCTGTATGAGCTGGTCGCCGAGGGCACGGCCGAAGAGTTCATCAGCGAGCGGCGGAGAGAGCACAGTGCTTACCGCTAACCTCGTCAGGGCCCGTATTCACAAGGGCGAACTCATCTTGCGCGGGCTCGACGGCCCGACGCGCGAGCGGGCGCTCGAGGTCGCCGAGGCCTATGTGGCGGCGCTCGCAGAGGGCATCGGTGCGCCGCGGGCTGAGATCGACGCCGCGCTCGACGAAGTGCCGGTCGCCGCGCGGGACAGCAAGCTCGCGCTCGGCTTGCGCAAGCTGTTGATGGATCGCTGCACCTTTGAGACGCCGGCCGGCATCGACCCGCCCGCCCTGCGCGCCGACCTGTTCACGCGGGCCGCGGCGCATCGCCAGGCGCTGGCCGCGGACGCCCAGTTCGACCGGGCACCGCTGGTCGCCGCCGTCGCCGCGGCTCATGGCCTGACCGCCGAGGCGCTCGATGAGGCGCTGTACGCTGATCTGGAAGACGCGCAGCGGCTCGTCAGCTTTGACGCGCTCTCGGCGACCGCGTTGATCGACGGCTTGGACGCCGAGCAGGCCAAGGCGGCGCTGTTGTACGCCACGCGCGTCGAGGTCACCGCGCGCTTCCACGATGCCAACGCGGCCCGCGAGTTCTTCCGCAAGTTGAAGTTCCGCCGCCTGCTGTTCCGCATCACGCAGCAGGATGAAGCGTGGCGCATCGAGATCGACGGGCCGTTCAGCCTGTTCCAGTCGACGGTGCGCTATGGCCTCGACCTCGCCTTGATGCTGCCCACGCTCGCAGAATGTGCTGCCTACACGCTCACCGCCGAGGTGCTCTGGGGCAAGGCGCGGCGGCCCGTGCGCCTCTTGCTGACCGGAGGCGGGGGCGACGCCGCCGCCGAGCCGACCCGTCTGCCCGATGACGTCGAGCGCTTGATCGAGCGTTTCATCGCGCTCGACAACGGCTGGCAGGTGGCCCGCGCCGAGGCGGTGCTCAACCTGCCCGGCGTTGGCCTGTGCGTGCCTGATCTGGTGTTCACCCACACCGAAACCGGCTTCAAAGTCCTGCTCGAAGTGCTCGGTTATTGGAGCCGTAAGGCGGTCTGGCGCCGCGTCGAGCTGGCCGAAGCCGGCCTCGACGTGCCCATTCTGTTCGCGGTCACGCAACGTCTGCGCGTCAGCGAACAGGCGCTTCCCGACGATTGCTCGGCCTCGCTCTATGTCTACAAGGGCGCGATGAGCGCGCGCATCGTCACCGAGCGGCTCGAAGACAAACGCCAGCGCTTCACTCGGTCGTGATGTTCAGCGTCCAGTCGTACTGGATGAAGGCCGAGAAGTTCACCGTCGAGGGGTTGGCGTGGAACATCTCGACGAAGCCGCGCCAGCCGCCGTATTCCGCTTCAAAGTCGCCCGGATAGAACACCGTCAGCAATGTTGACACGCCGTCGGGGCCGGCGCCCTTGCGCGGGTTGTTCACGAAGTTGCGCGCCGCCGCGTCGAGCTGCGCGTCGAGCAGCGCTGCGTGGTAGGCATACGGCGCCAGCCCCGGCAGGTTCGGGCAGCCGAGCGACGCGCAGTTGAGCGCCATGTGGATGCGCGCGTCGACCGGTCCATCGGCGAAGAGCTGCTCATGCCAGCGGCGCATCTTGCTCTGCAGCTCGGCGCTGGCGCCCTGGAACGCCTCGTGGTCCTCGGCGCCGCGAATGATGCCGTGTTCGATCTGGTCGAGGCTGAGCGTCTCGCCTGCGACGCGATAGGCGGGCGTCTTGAAGAACAGGAACCCGCGATCCTGCACGCTGTAGCCGTGGTCGCCACCGTAGCTCTCGATGATCCCGAAGATGACGTTGGCGTTGTAGGCGTTGATCCAATAGGCGAGGCGCTCGTCGCGGTCGGCGAGTTGGTCGGGCGTGACCAGATCGAGCTCGCCGAGATAGGTCGCCAGCTCATCGCGGGCCGACATCGTGCCGGCGAGGCCGTCGTAGTCGATCAGCGTGAAGAGGCCATCGTCCGAGCGGTGCACGATGCGCGCCATCAACGCCTCGAAGCGCAGGTGGTCGAGGCGGTCGGCGTCGGCCAGCATGCGCGCCGCGTCTTCATCGAGCACGTCGGCGCCCTGCGAATCGGGCGCGGCCGGGCCGCTGCCATCGCCATACGCCACGTAGTCGCCGCAGCCAGCGAGGCCCACCACAAACAGAAGGCAGATGCGTGCGCTCATCGGGCACCTCATGGGTTGAGAGAGCAGGAGACGCCGAGCCCGACGCTGTGGCCCTGGCTGCTGTTGCGCGCCCACAACGTGGCGTCGTAGTTGGCTTCGAGGCCCACGCCGCCGCCGACGGGCACGAAGATCGAGGGGCCCAGGGTGATGTAGCCCTTGGTCGCGGCGTCTTCGGTGTAGGGCATGACCGCGCCTGCATTGAGCGCGATGTTCACCTCGCCAAACGGCCGTCCGCCCACCTGCGCGAAGGCCACGAGGCCGTCTTCGTACTCGGCGTCGGTGCCGTCGCCGACAAAGGTCTCGGTCCGGAACCGATGGCCCAGTTCAACAAACGCATAGGCCGGCAGACCGGGCAGCGAGTCGCCGACCGAGAGCCAGACCGTGAAGTCGAGCTGGCCATCGCCCCGCGCCGGGAAGAAGCCATGCTCCAACCCGCCAGGCTCGGTCACGTCGTACATGGGGATCTTGGCGTCCGCCCGCACCGCAAACGGCAGCGGCAATCCCGGCGGGCTCCATTGCAGCCCGATCTGCGCGTCGCCGCCGCCAAACGACAGGTAGTTGTCGCCGTTGTCGTAAGCGTTGCGCGCGAGCACATAGGGCAGATACAGCATCACATGCAGCGCTGGCCCGACGCCGACCTCGGCATAAAGCGCTGTGGAGGCGCCCAGATAGCCGACGTCATCGCGGGTCACGCCCTCGGGGTCGACATATTCGGGCGCGATGTAGAGCCCCTCCGAGACCTTCAGATAAGCGGCGCCGAGGCTCTTGGTCCACGGGCCGGCCTGGGCCGTGGTCGTCAGCAGCGCCAGACACAGCAGCACCAGCGTCGTTCGCATCGCCCCCTCGAAGTGCTCGGCGCGCGGGGTTTCAGGCGCGCGCGGGTTCGGCCATGATAGCGCCCACGCTCGGCGAGGGAACCTTGACATGGTCTGGAACGCGGCGGCAACGGGGCGCGCGGGCGACGCAGGGGGCGGGCAGGGGCTCGATCGTCGCGCGGCCCTGGCGCTGCTGGGCCTGGGCGCGCTGGGTTGCCGGGGTGGTCACGATGCCGCAAGCCCGGTCGATGCGGGCGCCGCATCGCTGACGCTGCCCGCGCCCGCGCCGCGCGACGGCCAATGGCAACGTGGCGCTTCGCTGGGCCTGTTTGTCAGCCGAACCGACGCCGAGTACCGCCGCGGCATCTACGAGACGTTCCTCGCCGAGATGGCCGACGCCGGCGTGACCGACGTGCAACTCATCGTGCGCTGGACGGCGCGCACGGTGAACGACCCGCATCTCGTGCCCGAGGCGCCGGGCGACGACGACCAGCTTCGCGCCGCCATCGCCGCTGCCCGCGCCCGCCGCATGCGGGTCTTTCTCATGCCGCTGGTGCACATCCGCGAGCGCCGGGCCGCCGACTGGCGTGGTGCGCTGGCGCCCACCGACTGGGCCCAGTGGTGGCAGAGCTACGCCGCTTTCATCGAGCACTACGCCCGGCTCGCGGCCGCGAGCGAGGTCTCGCTGCTGGCCGTCGGCAGCGAGCTGGTCAGCGCCGAAGCCCAGGTCGACCGTTGGCGTGACCTGATCGCCCGCGTGCGGCGTCTGTATTCGGGCCGCCTGACCTACTCGGCCAATTGGGACCACTTCGAGCCGGTCGGCTTCTTCGACCGGCTCGA